>NZ_WTKT01000092.1:0-259 GCF_011378685.1 Pseudoalteromonas sp. C8 | reverse complement strand
ATTTCTGGGACTTTATCAGCTTAACGCCAGAAGCAATGAACATGGTAATGTGGACCATGTCTGATCGTGCAATTCCTCGCTCATTACGCTTTATGGAAGGTTTTGGGGTACATACTTTTAAATTAATTAATGCTAAAAAAGAAGAGAAATTTGTTAAATTCCATTGGAAACCTAAATTTGGAATGCAGTCAGTGGTATGGAATGAAGCGCTTAAATTAAACGGTGCAGATCCAGACTTTCATCGTCGTGATATGTGGGA
>NZ_WTKT01000091.1:0-318 GCF_011378685.1 Pseudoalteromonas sp. C8 | reverse complement strand
ACATTACACAAGCTTCACATTTTAGAGAGCCCGTTTCAAAAAGAGTCGGCTTTTTACATTTTTAGAAAAGTGATACAGGTATTTCTCTAGAGCGAAGCGTCTCTCAGTGAATAATCTACTTAATTTAACTAGTTAAAGTGGCATCGCCGATGCGAGTGCAGTATTTCACTGTGACGTCCTAACGCTGAGGGCACTATTGCACTGTACAAAGCTTCAAATTAAAGAAAGTCCTAACCGAAATAGTCGTTTTTTTGCATATATAGAATGTAAAAATATGAGTGAATAATATCAATTCAAATATATAAGCAGATTGGTATT
>NZ_WTKT01000090.1:0-248 GCF_011378685.1 Pseudoalteromonas sp. C8 | reverse complement strand
TTTAATCTATTATTAAAAGCATGCCTTTAAGATTGTAAATACAGCTTTCTTTATTATCACTTTTTATATTGATGCGATGTAACCGTTACTTCATATGTGATTCGCTATCGTCAGGTTCATGACAATAGTAATGAATAAGCAATATTTAAGCCTACTATTTTATCGGTGATTTTAGCTATTACTTTAGAAGTATTTAGTTAAATATTAAAATTTAAGTGCCATTTTATAGTCATTGTCATATTTTTGAC
>NZ_WTKT01000089.1:0-253 GCF_011378685.1 Pseudoalteromonas sp. C8 | reverse complement strand
CTATCAGTACCGGTAAACAATAGAATTTTTGATAATTGGTCTTGGAGTTTCCGCATGGGCTTTGACCGACAAGCGGATATTCAAAAAGAAAGTGGACGTTGGTTTACGCAAGGAGGATATGGTAAATCAATAGGTGATCCTAATTACCTACAAGCTTATACATTAGCGGCTTTTGAGCTTAATACTGGCGATATTACCGATAATGATTTTAAAGCGGGGATAGGCAGTGAGTTGGGTGCTATTTGGCGAATAA
>NZ_WTKT01000088.1:0-219 GCF_011378685.1 Pseudoalteromonas sp. C8 | reverse complement strand
AGTGCTGTTGATGGCGCAGTCGTAGCAACGTTCGAAACCACTGACGAAGATGGCGATGATGTGACGGTTACGCTAAGCGATACCGTTAATTATGCAATTGTCGATGGCTCAATTGTGCTAACGGAAGCGGGCGCTGAGTTAGTCAACAGCGGCGAAGAACTCCCAACGTTCACGCTTATTCCCAATGATGGCACAGTAGACGGCGAAGCCGTGTCTGTT
>NZ_WTKT01000087.1:0-224 GCF_011378685.1 Pseudoalteromonas sp. C8 | reverse complement strand
ATCACTTATTTAATTCCATTGGTATAAATAAATATACGTTTATCCAAAGTAAAGAGGCAGTTTAATTGCCTCTTTTTTTGTGCCCACTTTGTCCTATTGATAAAAAAGCTTTTAAGCGACTTTGTCTTTGTTTTTACTGTTATCGTTAATCACTTTTTCTTGTTTTTGGTGAGTTAAAGGTTTATCAACTTGATTAATTGAAATCTTTTTAGGTTTCATGGTTT
>NZ_WTKT01000009.1:0-205741 GCF_011378685.1 Pseudoalteromonas sp. C8 | reverse complement strand
ACTGGAGGAGACCATATATGAGCTCTGGTTAAGAGATTTACTGACGTATTGAATCATGGAGATATTTAAATTGATTTTCTCTAGCCAGAGATTCTCAGTGAAAACAAGGCGACTTTACGCGTCAATAGCTAGCCTATTGCAAGTAAATTCAACGCAGTTAGCGCTGAAAATAGCTGCTCGAGATAGGTTTATTATCCAGAGTTCAGGTTAATTAACAAATCCCACATAAATAGACGTCTCACTTTTTACCTATCAATCCTGATCTTGTATTAGTTGCTAATACAAATAAAAAACTGTCCATAAACCAAGCAGTAACGCAAACTTAAATAAGAATCAAAACCAATAGTAAAGCAATGATTTTTATAGAGAAAACTTGCAATACAGGCTATTTGTACTACACTGCATACAATTGAAATAGTTAAGGCGATTTATCATGAAAGGTAATCAAAAAGTAATCGATGCGTTTAATACATTGTTAGCTAACGAATTAGCAGCAATCGACCAGTATTTTATACACTCGCGCATGTATGACGACTGGGGTTTAAACAAACTATACGAGCGCCTTAACCACGAAATGGAAGAAGAAAAAGATCACGCAGACTGGCTTATTAAGCGCATCTTGTTTTTAGAAGGTGTACCAAATATGACTAAGCGCCGTGATTTACTTATCGGTAACGACGTAAAAAGCATGATGCAAAACGATTTAACACTAGAACTTGAAGTAGTTGCGTGTGTTAAAGACGTTATCGCAATATGTGAAGAACAACAAGATTATCAATCTCGTAGCATTTTAGAAAAACTGTTATTTGATACCGAAGAAGATCATGTTTACTGGTTAGAGCAACAACTTGGCTTAATTGATAAGATTGGTTCTGAAAATTATCATCAAGCACAAATGGCTTAGTAGGAGCATATTATGAAAGGCGATAAAGACGTTATTGCGGCGCTTAATAAAGTACTCGCTAATGAGCTTGTTGGTATTAACCAATACTTTCTACATGCACGCATGTTTAAAGATTTTGGCTTCACTCAACTAGACAAAGCAGATTACAAAGTATCTATTCAAAAAATGAAAAACGCCGATCGTTTAATCGAACGTATTTTGTTTTTAGAAGGTTTACCAAATCTTCAAGACCTAGGCCGACTGCGTATTGGTGAAAACAGCGAAGAAATGATTGCAGCTAACATGAGTTTTGAACTTGATACTATTGGTGAGTTACAAAGCGCAGTTAAACTGGCTGAAAGCAAAAAAGATTATATTACCCGTGAAGCCCTTGACCACATTTTAAATGAGCAAGAAGAGCAAATTGATTGGTTAGAAACCCAACAATTACTTATTAAAAATACGGGTATTAAAAACTACTTGCAGTCTCAACTGTAAATAGTAACAAGCATAAAAAAAGCAGCTAAAAAGCTGCTTTTTTTATATCTAAATTTTATATGTAATTAAGCAACTTGATCCGTCACATCCGCAATCTGAATAAGTCTGCGATTAAGGATCTTTTTAGTACAACCACAACACTTACCGCATTGGCTGCCTACTTTAAGCTCTTTAGTTAATTCACGCATGGTTGTTGCACCATCGTCAATTGTTTGCTCAATTTTTTTATCAGTCACACCGTGACATAGACAAATATACATGAATACAAACCACTCTCAATTTCATTTAGTAGGTGCATACTAATCTAAACGAAAATGGTTATCAATTGTTATTTGAAAAAATGTGTATTATTTGAATTTTTTTTGGCCAGCGCCACTTAAGTTGAGAATTCGCGGCAGCTTGAGAATAGTTTTAATTTTAAGCAAGGTGTGGCACACAGATTGAGATTTATTAATTAGAGTTCACCTTAAATCTAAGTAAGAATAGGTTTAGGTAAATATTTGAATGGTTGAAAATTCATTACATTAAGGTTTTAAAAACCTTAATGTATAAATACGGAATTTATGGAGGGGTGATTTCCGGTTTGTGCCATGAGCGGACGATGATACTAACTCGTTTATGCTCCATTATCACTCCGAGAAAATGCTTGATACAACTCAACGGGCGTACTTTTACCCTACTAAATCTAATCCAACTTTCATTATGGAGGGTGGGCTTTTGTCTATGTCAATAAATCGAAAATTGAACTACATGAGTAATGAGGATTAGAGAACTATTTTAATCAAAACTCTCAATATTATTGACTCATAAGATCAATTTTTTCAGCACCTTATTAAGGTTCGACTATTAAAAACTCGCTTGATTTAAGCATTTATAGTGTCATTAGATTAAATTTTGGTGCTAAATTGGTGTCAATAAGTCACAAAATAAGTATACTAATATAAGTAATTGAGGAGGTTTTAATGTCAGTATCACAGCAAGTAACCAGCTATATAATGCACCAGCGATACGGTCGTGTCTTTACGCTTGATGATTTCATGAAAAGTTCAAACCTTGAATCAAACCGAGCGGCAGTCACTGCACTCAGCCGCTGTGTTGACATGAAGTTAGTCAAACGTCTATCACGTGGAGTCTATTACAAACCTCAAAAAAGCCGCTTCGGCACTCTGCCTGTAGATACACAAGAATTGATCAAAGCTCTCAGCCGAAAAAAACATGCTGAATTCGTTATATCGGGTGCAACTGCAGTCAACGCTTTAGGTTTATCAACACAACTCCCTATGGTTAGGAGTTATATGATGACGGAGCGTGTCAGAGCAGATCTTAAATCCGTCAATATAAAAATCGAATATAGTAAAGCACTTGATCATTTTTCAAAGCACTTAAAAATCAGCGATAAAGCACAGAAGAAGCAGGCTTTTATATTTTGGAGTGCGCTACATTACATAGGCAAAGATAGGTTCTCGGATTATAGAAGTCCGTACACTTCACGTTTTGAGAAGACATTTAGCAGTAATGTTAAACAAAAGTTTTTTCAGGCTCTTCCGCCATCAATGAACTGGGCAAAAAAAGCAATAGGACATTAAATTGAGCAAATATTTAGAACTATCTGCTTCTGAAAAACGTGAAGCATTATTGGTTGCTGAGGAGCAGCATGAAAGTAAACTTCCAGCATACATAATAGAAAAGGATTATTGGGTTACACAGACTTTAAACATTCTCTACACAAAGATTGCTCCTACGTTTTCTGAGAAATGTGATAAGCCATTTCTCTTTAAGGGTGGAACGAGTCTTTCGAAAGGCTACAGCCTAATTAATAGAATGTCTGAGGATATCGACCTATCTTTTTCTTTAAACCTCCTTGGTTGTCAGCCTATTGACTTAATTAAATTTACCAGTAGGAAAGCCAGACAAGCTGAAGCTATTGTCATCGATACAAAAGCTGAAAAATTAATAAAAAAACATCTCATTAACCAACTTAGTGAACATTTACAAGCACTGGATCCAGAAGTCAAAATTGAGATTGAATCTGATGCACCACTTAACATCGCCATATACTATCCTAAAGCTCTAAACGAAGATGAATATGGAAGTGCTGCTCAACAAAGAGTTTTGCTCGAAACAGGTGGCCGTTCTGACAATCATCCTGACAAGTTCGTTGAAATAAGCCATATGTTGGGCGAGGCTATACCAGAGCTTTTAGATGATGGTTTTGATGTTTTAACCCTGTCTCCTGAAAGAACAATTTTAGAAAAGATGTTCGCAATACACACGAACCATGTGAAAGAGTCCTTGGCTGATAAACATGCTCGACATCTATATGATATTATCGAAATTGACTCGAATTACCCAGACTGGTGTACAAATAAAGATTTGTTTGAAGTTGTAGTTAATTTTTGTAATATCTACTACAAATGGCACGCTGATTCATGCTCAACAGCCTTGAAGGGGCCTTTAATGCTTACTCCTCAGAATCCAGATATGACGGATAAGTATAAAAAGGATTGGGAAAGCATGGCAGATATGTTTCCTAAAGCTGAACTTCCCTATTCATTCGATGATTTAATAGATAGTGTCAAATTGATTGAAGTTAAGGCAAATGGTAGTTTCTACGCTTGATTTACCGTATATGCAATAAGCCGCAATACTTTTAGTCTTTTCTTCTCTAAAATATAGTCATTTTATACCTGAGATATTTTCTGATAATGTTCGGGATAATCTGTGAATTCGAATAGCAACCTTAAACTATCCCTAAAGACTCTATAGTCAAATTTGTAGTGACATAACGAATTTGGTCGCTATATTAGAGGGATTGCAAAATCTCGACTAATCCGTTAAATGCTAATTTAGCAAAGTCACTGACTCGTTTCTGTCCAAAAACGAGTTTATCCGACCGTCGGCTTCTCGCTCTTTCCTGACTATCAACTAATTGCCAAAAGCTAACGTTATTACTCCCGAATAAAAACTATATTCGATTCTTAATATTTACCGCACAAAATTTTTGTGAAATAATGCCCGCCTCTTAGGGGAGTAGCCCGCTCAGTAATGAGTAAACTTATCAACATAATTGCACCTCAAGTGCATGGTAAGTTTGTAATGTTGTAGCAAGCGTTATCGGCGAGACCTAGGTAGACACTATCCTCATGGCGGGAGATAGTTGTTTGCCTTGGTTTAGTATTCCCGCCTGTAAGAATCAATAATGGAAGTTTTTTTAACCTCAACCGTCACTGTCACACTTGCCGAAATAGGCGATAAAACCCAGCTTTTATCGCTCCTGTTAGCCGCCCGCTTTCGTAATAAAGGCGCGCTTATTCTTGGTATTTTAGCCGCAACCTTACTCAATCATGGTTTATCAGCATGGTTTGGGCAGTGGTTAAGTAATAGTTTTTCTTCTGAATATTTACCTTGGCTTGTAAACATAAGCTTTATTGTAGTTGGACTTTGGTTGCTAGTTCCAGACAAGGACGAAGCTGTAAGTAGTAAATATGATAGCTACGGAGCTTTTTTAGTCGCTTTTGTATTATTTTTTATTGCAGAAATTGGTGATAAAACACAAGTAGCAACGGTGTTGTTAGGCGCACAATATCAGTCTGTGTTTTGGGTAACGGTAGGAACCACGTTAGGTATGCTAATTGCTAATGTCCCTGTTATATACGCTGGTAATGCATTACTAAAAAGAATATCTTTAAACACCGTACGTGCTATTGCTGCTTGTGTGTTTGTGTCATTAGGTATTTATGGCTTAGTTACAATTTAATAAATATTAAAGCTCGTAACTGTTGATTTAAGTGCGAGCTTTAGTTTTTTCTGCATGTTATTTATGCATTATTTACACAGTAACATCCCTTGGTTTGCGTAATTAAAAGGTTGGAATTAAAACCTGCGGCTAAATTAGTGACCACAGTTTCAACAAAACCACTTCCCTGAGCACAAGCTAATCCTTCGGAGAGCGGCCCTGCATAAACAAATTCACCCGCTTTGTTAATAATAACAGCAGCAGGCGTTGCCGGAATAATGTGTTTAAGAATTGGTGTTAATTCAACTTCCACAATCTTCATGCCTTTATTCGTAGCAAAAGAAGTTAGCGATGAAATATGTGGCTTAGCCTGTATAGTACACCCGCAGTTTTTTTCTGTTATAAGCACTAAAGACGGCTCACCATTATCAACCCAATCCAATTGCTTTTTAAAATTACTAAACCAATGTTTTTGCATTAAAATTTTTGAGCTATCAAACGGTTTAAGCTGCTCTAATTGAAAATAAACTAACCCTGCAACAACACAAATAAGCCATGTAGCTATTAGCGAAAATACGAAAGAGTTAGATTTATTTAAACTTGGCAATGCTTTGCTCTAACACATCAATACTTACATCAATCAACTGAACTTTTGCTGTTAATTGTTGTACTATTTTTTCATCTTCATACTGACTCTGACGCATAGTATCTGTACTGTTTGCTATTTGCGCAGTATTACCAGCCTGTTGTGAAACCTCTTGAGCAACTGAGTCTGTGCTTACAGATACAGCCTTGATTTGTTCACTCATTTTAGAAATGTTTTCTTTCATGGCTGTACTAATATGTGTTAAATCAACAACAAAATTTACACATTGGCTCATAGACTGAGTAGATGTTTTGCTGTTGTTTACCAAATCTTTTAGTGTAAGCCCTATTTTATCGGTGGTGGCTTTGCTGTTATTAGCAAGCGAGCGAACTTCATCCGCAACAACAGCAAAGCCTCGTCCATGCTCGCCCGCCCTTGCAGCTTCAATTGCAGCATTAAGCGCTAAAAGGTTGGTTTGTTCAGCAATACCAGATATTTCATTAAGTAAATTTGAAATAACATCACCAGCGGCCACTAACTGATTAATCTGCTCTTCTGTATGATTAAGGAGTGTTAATAACTCTCTACTTTTATCATCTGTTTGTAGTACGTCTTGTAAAACACCACTTGCTGCTTGTGTTATGTTGTCTACTTGATGTTTAAGTACTTCACTTTCTTCTTCAACTAGTTTAAACCCATTAGCAACTTGGGCACTTGAATTAGCAATCTCGTCAGTTTGTTGCGTACGTTGTAGAGCTCCATCCGCTAATTTATCATGTACTTGGATAAGCTCTCGTGAATTAGTCTGGAGAGACTCTGATTGAGTTTGTACTTGCTTTATAACATCAGATAAATATTCAAGTAGCGTATTAAAACCGTTTACTGTTTCACTTTTTGTATCTTCAGCCCGCAATGAAAGCTTTATATGTTCGGAGTCGTGCATTATCTGCTCTGTCGCAAAACTAAGTGATAAACCCGCCCTGCGCTCGCGTTGTAATGTTTTAGCTATATAACCTGCAACTAGCACTTCAACAATTGCATACCCTGCATGTATAAGTACTGTAGTAAAAGCGAGTCTATCCGGATCAAATACATAAAAACCTGTATTTTGGGTTTGCAGGTAATAAAAAGATAAATGATGAACAGCTACAAATATTATTGCCGTTATAAAAACACGCCACTGTACAAACATTATAAGTACAGCCATTAAAATGAATATTTCGAAGTGAACTTCTATTAGCCCAAATGTCTGTTGGATATGTAAAAAAGAGAACATCATAATAGCGGCTGCAACTACATGTGCCGTTAAAACACTGTCAGGCTGCGTTCTAAGTAACCAAATTGGGAGTATGCAAAGCGGCAAGCCAATAATAAAAGCTTGGGTTAACGTACCAAAATACAGACCAACACCGATAGACTCAATAAATAGAAGGCTAAAAATAATGGTGAACAACCGAGCGACACTAGACATAAAACCCTTAAATATATTGTAGGTTACTAAATACACACCATTATACGTAATAAAACTTAAATTGGAGCATCGATTCTAATAAAATTTAAGATAATTAGAGCCAAGCTTTGAATAATCTTATTTTATTATAGGCAGTATTTTTTTAAACGTAGGCGTTGCTGCTTTTTTTGTCCATTGAAAAATAACAATTTCAGCGCATGAAATTACCGCACCCGCTTGGCGTAATTGCTCAACTGCCAAGTTTTTATGTTGCGGATTTCTCGAGCCAATACCATCGTGTACGACAATAACCTCAAAACCATTTTCTATTAAATCTAAGCATGTTTGTAAAACACACACATGCGCTTCAGTGCCCACAACAACAACCTGCTTTTTATCATGGCTTTTTAACTTATCAACAAAGCCAAGCTCTGCACATGCACTAAAGTACGTTTTATGAAAATACATAGCATTAGGTAAGGTATTTTTAATTTGCTGATTAGTCTCGCCCAACCCTTTGACATATTGCTCAGTTATTAAGACCGGGACGTCGTGAATAATACCAGCCTGTGCTAACCGCAATGTACTTTTTAAAATATTCGGAAAATCTTTAATTGCAGGAGCAAGCAACTCTTGTAAGTCTATTATTAATAATACGCTGTTTTTTACATCAATATTAGATAAAACCACTATACTCTCCTCATGAACATTAACTGTTATCTATTTAGATTAGCTCACTATTTGAAAATAGAACTTTTAACTTTACGTATATTATTTTTAATTAAAAAATAAAAACTTATGCTATATTTACTATCTAGCTAAGTATCATCCTATCCTCCACTGAGAGTGTTTATAAGTGCGTTTGAGCAAAGTTTTTTTTCCTATCACTATTATTTTTTTACTATGCATTCAATGTACTTTTGCATCACAGAACTATGCTCAACAATTACAACGTATTTCTACTGACGAAGGTCTCTCGCAAAGTTACGTTTTGCAGACACAAGAAGACGAAATTGGCTATATTTGGATAGCTACCCAACAAGGTTTAAATCGCTTTGACGGGTATAAAGTAAAAACTTTTAATGGTGGCTTTGGCTTAGATAAACACTATATTTATGCGTTATTTAAAGCCGAAGACGGAAAAATTATCGTTTCAACTGATCTTTCTGGTGCGTTTATAATAGATCCCCTCACTTTAAAAACCGAAAAAATCTATTCAGGTCAAATAGATAAAGAACAAAAGATGTTTTCTCCAATCTCCGCGATGACCCAAAAACAAAATACTTTTTACTTCGCCATAGATGGTCAAATATATACATTTGATGAGACGAGCAAACGCTTTGCACTTAAACTAGCTCTACCAAATGAAGGTGACTACATTAGGTCATTAACGATATATAAAAATACTTTATATATTGGTACAAATGATGGCTTATACACGGCAAATATAGATAATTCAGAACTTGTAAAAATCCCTCTTCATCCCCCTGAAAAAAATACGATAGATAATGTAAACGTCAAATTCTTAAGTGTTGATAATGAATTAGGATTACTTGTTGGTACTGTTGAAGGCATGTATCAATTAGCATTCGATAATAACAAAAATATATCTGCAGCAAATATTACAACGTTAATCCCTGATTATAATATATGGGATTATGCCAATACTGTTTACGGGGAGTTTGTAGCAACCGAAAGTGGATTGTTTAGTTATCACCGTGAAACCAAAGAACTAGAGTTCATTTTAAATTATGAAAAAAGTAAGTTTAATATTAGTGAAAACTCAATCAACGACCTAATGATTGATAAATCGGGTGTACTTTGGCTAGCTTCTAGAACCCAAGGGGTGTTTACTTGGCCAGTCAAAACTCAACGGTTTAAACATATTTTTTTACCTGGGAATAATACTGTTCATGCTGCCTATCAAGATAAAAATAATATTATATGGCTAGGGACCGAAGATGGTATTGCGCGCTACGACCAAGTTACAAATAAAAGTAAAGTATATTTAAGCTCGACCGACTCAAAAGCTATATATGGAGCATCTGCCGTTTATGATATTTTTCCGTCTTCAATTGGCGATAATCAATTCCTTTGGCTTGTTACTTTCAACGGGTTCAAACTTTTTGATAAGCAAACAGGTAAAGTTATTGAAAACCAAGACACAGAGAATGATGTAATTAACCGATCAAACTTATTTGGCTTTTCCCAATTATCTGCAGACACATATGCATTTATGTCTGATGATAACTTTTATCTTTTTAATGAAACAACCGGAAAAACAAGAATTATTAAGGGACTCAAAGAGCAAGTCGACCCTTTATTTTCTTACGCTTTTTATAAACACCTCGACACACATCCTGAAGAGTTTGTGCTTGGTACATCAAAAAGTTTTTTTAGGTACAACGAAAAAACGAAAACTTTAACGACTATATTTCAGTCTTTTAATCCCAAAGAAGATATTTTTTACACTGTAGAAAACTTTTACTTAGACTCAAAACGGAATACTTTATGGTTGGCAACCACTCAGGAAGGCTTAATTGGTGTTGACCCAGTTACTTATGAGAGAAAACACTACATAGGATTAAAAAATTCATTTAATACTGACTCTATCTATTCATTACTTCCTGATCAAAATGGTTTTTTATGGGTAAGTAGTAACAATGGTTTATACCAAATAAACCTAGATACACTCATTGTGGTGAGTTATTCAGTAAAGGACGGATTGAATATAAACCAATTTACTCCTATAGCTGCAACAATGTTAAATGATGACAGGCTAATTTTTGGCAGCAATGTCGGAGCTCTACTCTTTGACCCTCTAGACTTTGATGAAGAAGAGTTATTTAAAAAAAATAATGTAGCGATTACCGATATAAATCTTTTTACCAAAGAGCTCAATTATTACCCTCATCAATATCTTAGCCAACCACTTGAGCTCAGTTATGAAGATATGGGGTTGACGGTTAGTTTTTCTAACTTTTCTTACCCCAATATAGACAAAGCGTATTATAAAGTTACCCTTTTAGGGCCAACGTCCCTTACATATGAAGACTTACAATCTAATCAAGTGTTTTTCACAAAGCTCCAACCGGGTAGTTACTCACTAAAAATATCAGCGCATAATCGCGATGGTATTGTTACAAGCGAACCAGCCACGCTTAACATCAACGTAGCTTACGCTCCATGGAAGTCGCCCTTTGCTATTGCCGCCTATATAGCCTTAATACTAGCCGTATTGTTTTTTATTTTTTGGCAATACCGCAGCCGCCAAGTTGCAATAGAACAAGCTCATAGAGCGACTATTCATTCGCAAAAGCAAACAGAGCTCGCGCTTAAAAATAACAAAAGTGGCGTGTGGGATTATAATTTTAAAGATGCTTCCGTAAGCACGCTCAGAGGAATTGAATTAGGCTATACAGGCTTGCCTGTACGCGTACACATAGAACAATTTTTGGCGCTAATACACCCTGATGATCGACGTCGTTTTGAAAACCAGTGGGAAAACTACTTCAAATATAAAAAACAACAAAACTGGCAAGCAACCTATCGCTTACAGCACAAAGACGGCCATTGGTTATGGTATCAAGATACAGGTCAAGTTATATATGATCCTCAAACAAATGAGCCGTTATATGTTTCTGGCATATATACTAATATCACAGCGCAACGTGCTAACGAGCAACAAGCAAAAATTTTAGGTGAAGCGTTTAGCCAAATAAATGACTGGCTCCTTATACTCGATAAACATTTAATGCCATTTTCTGCGAACAACAGTTTTATTGAAACATTTTCAAATGAAAAAGTAGCCACTAAAATTAGTCCTAAATTGTTCATAAAAGCGATTGGTAAAGATAAGTGTAAAGAGTTTGCTGGTATTTTAAAAAAATTAAAACCGACAGAAAATTGGCAAAGTGATGCTTATATAAAAACAGCAAGAAATAACGAACATCCAATTCATATAAGTGCCACAGCAGTTACAAAAGATACTGCAAGTTACTATGTGGTGGTTATTACAGATTTAACCGAGCAAAAACGTGCTGAAAACGAATTGCGCTATTTGGCTAACTTTGATCCTCTAACGCATCTCCCAAATCGTAGTTTAATGTATCAAAACATTGAGAAAGCGATTAAATATGCCGATGAAAGTAATACACAATGCGCATTATTATTTATTGATTTAGATAAGTTTAAACCTGTTAATGACTCTTTTGGCCACGCAGTTGGCGATAAGCTCTTGTGTAATATTACCCAAAGAGTGAACGGTATGCTCGGCGCAAACGCAAAACTTGGCCGACAAAGTGGTGATGAATTTTTAGTGCTGATTCAAAATATAAAATCGCTTCAGTCTCTTCGCGATACAGTAAGAAAAATTAGTAATGAGTTAGCTAATAAAGTAATTATTGAAGACTTCTCTATTAATATTTCAGCCAGTATTGGCGTTGCTTTATACCCATTCGATGCTGTAACCACCGATTTACTTATCCGTAATGCCGATGTAGCCATGATGCACGCTAAACAAGGCGGGAGAAACGACTTTAAGTTTTTTAGCGATGAAATGAATGAGCTGATAAAACAAAAGTTACTGCTCGAAAATGATTTAAAAGATGCAGTGAAAGACAATCGATTTTTTAATCACTATCAGCCTATCATCGACATAGAAGAAAAAACGATAAATGGCGTGGAGTTACTCATGCGCTGGAACAATCAAGGACAGTTAGTATCGCCTGCACTTTTTATTCCTGTCGCAGAGGAAACCGGTTTAATAGAACTCCTTACTGAGCAAGCATTGCAACGAGCTCTTATTGAACTTGCACCTATACTCAGCGAAAACCCATTGTTTTACATATCTTTAAACTTATCGCCTAAACATATTTTAAAAACAAACATAACCCAAAGGTTAATGTCTATATTAGCGGACTCTCAAGTTCATCCAAGACAATTAAGACTTGAAATAACAGAGAGTATTTTACTAGAAGATAAACTCAAAGCAGCCAAGCAGCTACATAACTTAAAAGCTGCTGGCTTTAAATTACTACTTGACGATTTTGGTACAGGTTACTCGTCACTCACCTATTTGAGCCAATTTCCTATTAATGTTATTAAAATAGATCAAAGCTTTGTAAACAGTATTGGTATAGATAAAGGTGATGAGTCAATTATTAAGACCATTCTTTCATTGGCCGAAAACCTAGATCTTTACTGTATTGCAGAAGGAGTAGAAACGCGCGAACAGATGAACTTTTTAGCTGGAGTTGGATGCAATGTACTGCAAGGTTACTACTTTGCAAGGCCAATGAATGCTAAAGACTTACGTAAAAGCGATTGTTTTAGCAATATCATTGATTTGATTTAAAACATTAAAAGCGTGCTAATCAGTTTTACACGCTTTTATATTAATTTGTATTAATGAATGTGATGGCATTCGTGGCTTTCAATTTGTAATACACTATTGTGTACATTAAATTTTTCAGCTAACAGTTGTTCTACTTTCATACGACATGCTTCATCGTGTTTTTCAATAGTACAATGTTCTTTAAGGACAACGTGTGCGCCTACTACTACACCCTTATATTTTCGCGTGACAGTGACGTTATGGACATTGTGAACATGCTCCATATCTGTAATCTCACTTTCAATATCTGCTACTTTAGGGAGTTTGGCCTTATTTAAGCGTAAACCTTTTATACAACTGATAATGACCTTAACACCGGTAAACAACACGAAAGAGGCGATTAACATGCTCGATAAAATATCGATAACAACCCAGCCCGTAAAATATATAAGAATACCAGCCACAAATGTCGATACTGTCGAAATCAAATCAAAGAATGAATGTAAAAATACCGCGTAAACATTAATACTCGCTTTGCGGCCTTTATATAAAACCCATGCAGCAGCACCATGAAACAAAAAACCAATAGCAGCAATAACCGACATTAAATAACTATTAATAGCCAGCTCATTTCCTTCATGCTGGTGTATATAGCGCTCACCACCTTCATACAAAATAATTAAACTTATTGCTAGATATAAAAACCCGTTCACCAGACCGCCTAGAAGCTCAGCTCTTTGATGACCATCGTTATAGGTTTTAGCAAAATGAATAGCGAGACTTGATGCAATCAGTGCGATGAATAACGAACTATTGTGAACAAACAAATGCCCCGCATCGGCAAGTACAGCAAGCGAATTAGAATAATAAGCACCTATAACCTGAATTACCATAAACGAACACGTAATTGCTAGCGCAATAAGTAACCGACGACGAGAAGCTTGATGTGTAGTGATTTCTGTCATGAAATGCTTGAATAACCTATACTTAAAGTGCAAATAAGCCAAAGATGGCTTAGAGTAGAAAGGGTAATGATATACAGTATCAATTATAATACGTACTGCCCTCAAACGCACTAAAAACTTAGTAAATCAAAAAAAATGTGCTAATAATTAGTAGGTAAAAACAATAAAAATACAATAGATAACAATTTAATTGTGGCTTAAGCACATGGAGAGTTAAGTGAGTAATAACCGATCAGATGAAATGTGGCAAAACATGAAGTTACTGCCATTTTGTATATTACTTTATGATGCCAATGAAGATATATTCAAAGTTAACAGTCAGGCACTGAGTTTATTTGACTTAGAAGAGCAACCACATTTTAAAAAAAACGATTTTGCACATATCACTTTAACCAATCATCACAGTAAAAAAGAACTGTTAATCGAAGATCTATTCTTAGACTATTTTACAGCAAATAATCAATGCCAGTTTGCTTTATCAAAACAAACATCTAAATTACTACTCAATGTAAAATTTGCAAAATTACCTAACTCACATTCAATTATTATCATTGATATATTAAATAACAATGTCGAAGAACAATATGATTTTGATAATATTATTTCGAACATATCAACTGACTTAATTGATATTCAAAACGACGACGTTGATAAGCATATCAACTATGCATTAAAAGCTATTGGTACCGTATGCCACGCAGATAGAAGTTATTTATTTAAGTTTGCCGAGGACGGTAAAACAATAAATAACACTCACGAATGGGTCAATAACGATATACAAGCATTTAAAGACGACTTACAGGACCTTCCAAAAAGCGATCTCCCTTATTTTTTTACTTTAATGGCCCGTACTCACTTATTTAGAGTTAACGATGTAACGTTGTTACCTATTCAAGCAACGAGCGAAAAAATAATTTTTCAGCGACAAAAAATAAAATCAGTTCTTTGCATCGGGTTACGTTATGACAAAGAGCTCGTTGGTTTTATAGGCTGTGATTGCGTTGTTCAAAAGAGAAACTGGACTGATTTAGACCTTATTCGCCTAAGGTTAGTAGGTGAAATGCTTGCTAATGCTTTCAAAAATTTAAATTACAAGCAAGAGCTACAAAAAACTCAGCAGCAACTCATTAATGCCAACCATAAACTCAACAAACAAGTTAATACTGATGGCCTTACAAACATTGCTAACAGACGCTGTTTTGATCAAACTTTAAAATGCGAAATAAAACGCGGCGCACGTAATAAAGAACCCATTAGTTTAATAATGTGTGATATTGATTTTTTTAAGCGTTATAACGATAACTATGGGCATCAGCTCGGTGACGAAGTGTTAAAACAAGTTGCCAAAGCGCTGCATGATCTTTGTAAACGTGAAGGTGATTTAGCCGCTCGTTTCGGTGGTGAAGAATTTGCGATAATTTTACCTGCAGTCGACACAGATCATTGTCAAAGGTTTGCTGTTCTTATTCAGGAAAAAATCGCAGAACTCGCAATTGAACATAACTTTTCAAGTGCTAGTAATTACCTCTCTTTGAGTATTGGATTTTATAGCCTTATACCCAATCAAAAAACAACATCTAAAGAAGTAATAACTAACGCCGACATAGCCCTTTATAACGCAAAAGAAACAGGCAGAAATAAAATAGCCAGTTTTTAGAAAACCGACTAAGTCGGCGCGCTACAGTGAGTTTTAGTGGTTAAAAGTTCACTGTAGTGATAATCTATACACGCTGAAATTATAAACAATACAACCACTCAGCGTTTAATTATTATAAGGAATGTTTAAATGGATCCAGTCACACAAATTCTCGATATGGTTTTTACTGTTGAGGCTTTTTTACTTGTTTTTGTTATCGTGCTTTTAAAAAGTAGCGTTAAATTTGTACCACAAAACCGCGCCTGGTTAATCGAACGTTTTGGTAAATACCAATCAACTAAAGAAGCCGGCCTTAACTTTATTATTCCATTTATTGATAGAATCTCGGCTGATCGTAGCTTAAAAGAACAAGCTCAAGATGTACCATCGCAGTCAGCTATCACTAAAGATAACATCTCACTTATAGTTGATGGCGTACTGTACTTTAGGGTACTAGACCCATACAAAGCAACGTATGGCGTTGACGACTATACGTTTGCAGTGGTACAACTTTCGCAAACAACGATGCGTTCAGAATTAGGTAAAATGGAGCTCGATAAAACATTTGAAGAGCGTGATTTACTTAATACCAACATTGTTGCAGCTATAAACCAGGCATCTGAGCCTTGGGGTATTCAAGTACTTCGCTACGAAATTAAAGATATTGTGCCGCCTAACTCTATTATGGAAGCGATGGAAGCACAAATGAAAGCTGAGCGTGTTAAGCGTGCTCAGATTTTAGAGTCAGAAGGTGATCGCCAAGCAAATATCAACGTTGCTGAAGGTAAAAAACAAGCACAAGTACTTGCTGCTGAAGCCGACAAAGCCGAGCAAATTTTACGCGCTGAAGGTGAAGCAACAGCAATTACAACTGTTGCTGAAGCACAAGCAAATGCACTTATTAAAGTTGGTGAAGCTGCAGATACCGATCAAGGTCAAAAAGCAATTCAGCTAGACTTAGCAACCAAAGCAATTGCAGCTAAAGAAGCGATAGCTCGTGAGTCATCAATTGTATTACTGCCAGACAACGCGACAGATGCAAGCTCAGTGGTTGCCCAAGGTATGGCAATTATTAATAGTTTAAATAAAAAGAATTTGGGTTAATAACTAAATAAAGAGGTTTGTATGGATTTTATTACGCAAAATTTACCGCAAACACTTATGGTACTTGGTATTGTTGCTTTAATAATAGAAGTAGCAGTACTTGGCCTTTCTACATTTATTTTGTTGTTTTTTGGATTATCGTTATTCCTCACCGGATTATTAATGAGTTTTGGTATTTTACCTGACTCATTAACAACAGCCCTTTGGAGTAACACAGTTGTAACAGCGGGCTTAGCCGTTGCACTTTGGAAACCATTAAAACAAATGCAAAATCGCGTAGATAAGAAGCAAGTGAATAGTGATTTTGCTGAACTTACTTTTGTACTTACTAGCGATGTAACAGAACAAGGTTTAACTACCCATCAATATTCAGGTATTAGCTGGAAGCTTAAAAGTGAGCAACCAATTATCGCAGGTACTGAGGTTGTAGTAACCAAAAAAGAAGTGGGTGTTATGTGGGTTACGCCTAAAAGCTAATCATCACTTTAAATACAAGCACTATGTATAATAAATTACAGTAAAACGGGCGGCTCAAACTGCCCGTTTTTTATGCCTGAGATTTGAAATACAGCACCTTGCTCACTAACAGTATGATTAATCGTTTCATCAAATGCCGATGTTACAAGTAAAAACTCAGCATTTTCACCACCAAATGCAGTGCATGTCGGTTTTATTGCACAAAGCTTGATTGTTTCAATTAGCGCACCGCCTGGGGATAAACATATAACACACCCCATTCCCCACACAGCTAGCCACAAATTACCTAATTGGTCGGTCACGCAGCCATCGGGGTCAACATCAGTATCATTAAATTGATAAAAAACACGTGGCTCAGAGCAAGGTTCGCCAGTTTGCTCATCCAAATCTAATACATAAATACAACTCGTTAAAGAGTCGCAGTAATAACCGCGTAAACGTGGCTTATCAAAGCACAATCCATTTGGGATACTCAAACCACTTACAACGACTTTAAGCTGGCGTTTATAATAACGGTATATTTTACCATCAGCTTTTTTAGCATTTACGTCCATTGTACTTAACCAAAAGCCACCCCATGGATCAGCGCGGCCGTCGTTTGAACGCCTATTTAGCTCTGTATTTTCAATATTAAAAATAAGATGGCGAGTGCTCGAATTAATATGGTATTTGTATAAACCAGTACTTGTACCTAGCAACAAGTGCTGCTCATCAATCCACGCTATTGCACTGAGTGTATCGGGCATATTAATTGTTTTTAGTTGGCTTTCGCTGTGTATTTTTTTGCTTAAAAGTAATTTTTTATTTATGTCGACCCAAAAAAAAGTATTCAGCATAGGGTGCCAAAGAGGACTTTCTGCAAGCTGATTCTGTGTGCTTTCAAAAATGGTTACGCTAGGGTCAAACATAAATACTTATTCTTTATTATTAACAAAGCCTTGTAACCCAAACCTTACCAGAAAACAGTTGATTTCGCGATGTGTACCTGGCTTTAATTTATTAACACGCCCTAGTGACTGCAAAATCAATATCATTGCACCACCGGCTAATTTTAAAGTTGGGCGTACCACTAAAAAGTTTGAAATACTTAATAGTGGTTACAACATGGGAGTTAATACTGCAAAGGCCTTTTTAGCTAAAGATCTGCATTATTTAACCTAATAATTGCGGTGCTTTACCTGCAATAACTGCGGTTAGTAAACCAGCTAACATAGCTCCCACAACGGTGCATATTGCACCCCCTAAAATACCGTAAACACTCATAAAACATATCAGCGCTAAACCAAATAGCAGTGTACTTAAAAATGTTTTGACCAATAATGTAAGTGTGTTTTTTCGTATATTGAGCATCATTAATAGTAAACTCACCATCGCAATTGTAATTAGTAGCTCGTTCATGCGGGTTGTACCTCAACTTGTAATTTTTGTGTGTTTTTTATTTTTAAGGCACCAAACATACACGCGATACCCATCACCATAAAACTTATATCTACTACCGCAACAAGCGAACTATTAAGGTTAATAACATTGCTCACGCCAAATAGGATGTTAAGCGGTAGCACCAAAGCAAGCGAAGCGCCGCATAGGAAAAGAGTCAGCTTGAAGTAGTTTTTATAATCTATGAGTAATACACTAAAGAGTAACCATGCCAACCACGTATAAAAAAACACGGGTCCAAAAAAGCTATTTTGCGCCACACCAATAACGGTATAATTAAGTACAACTTGCACAGGAAATAGCACAAAGCTAGCTAATACCAAGCCACCACAACTGCCAATAATAAAACGATTCCAGTGTGCATATGCCTGCATACTCAGTGAAGGGCTACTGCCACGTGTGCGCTTTGTTAGCCACATCATCATGCCCGAAATAGGTAAAAGCGCAGTACTTAAGCCAAGCAATACCCAAAGTAATTTTACAAACACTCCTGCAAAGTTCCCAAAGTGCAGCGGAAACATCAACTCAATTACTTTTATCGAAACACCTGAAATATCACCAAAACTACTCATCGACTGCACAAACTCACCATTGCCCTGATAATGCAGTAACTGAGAAGCAACAGCCTCACCACCTAACAAACGCAAATATACCTGCGCATTCGCATCGTTATGCGCCATTATTGTGACATCCCTAATTATTGCTTCAGGGTAACGACTATGAGCATGCTCTAAAATAGTGTCTATTTTTGTAGGTTGCTTAATGTGGCTAACTACAGGCTCAGGAATAGCGGTAAACGTTTCTATTAACTTATCTTGATCGCCACCAAAGCTCACAAACGCAGCGGCTGGTAGTAAAATAATGGTCGCGAGCCCTAAAAATGATCCTGTAAAACCAATCACAATATTAAATACGCTGCCCCAAATACCTATAACCTTATGAGCATCGCTTACTGCAATATCTAACCCTTTATCTCGCCTAAACGTAAAGAGCTCTTTTATCAATTTGCGATGAATAAACAAGCCTGTCACTGCACTTACTAAAAGCGTTAAACCTAAAAACCCAGTGAGTATTAACCCAATTGGTCGCCCTAAATGCAAATCTGCATGAAACTCACCTATGTAGGTTGGCGCATCTGTTTTTTTATTAGCGTAAAACTCTTTACTAGGCCCATAGTAAGTATTTTCCAGCGTCAACGTATCGGGATGAAATTGAAATACTCTGGCCACCTCTTGGTCGTAATTTTCATCGCCATGGTGAGATTCAAATACCAACGTTAACAAATGAAAGTTATGCCCACTTGGTAAAAACACATGAATGTTTTCGCCAAATTCACTAGGTACTTGTTTATGGTATTCGTTTACTAGTCGGTTAATCTGCGCGCTAGCAACGTGTTGGCTTGATTGCAGTTCTGGATTAGCCCATATTTTTAACTCAGGTCGCGACAGAACTGCTAACGCCCCACTAAATGCAACAATAAATAGCAGTACCGCAGTAATAATTCCTACCCAGCTATGTAATAAAAATAGCTTTTTTAAAGTAATCGACTTCATCCCTGCCCCTGCGTTAATGCCCAAAAACTCAATAAACCATGTGATATACACAATGCAATCATGACTACAAAAGGTTGCCATGCTTTTTGTGCCAAATACGCATAAATAAACAACGCAGTCCAAATAACAGGAAACAGTAAAATAGGTAGTAATATTTGTTCATTCATTTGAAACGGTAAATAGGTTGTCATACCCGGAATCATTATTACCGCAGTAACTAGCGCTAATACACACGCAATTAAGTGCCTTCGCCGTGTAGCTGTAAACGTTTTTTTATTATTCATTATTCGCTCAATAAATTTGCCCAAACATATACAAAAACAGCATATGTAAATGATAACAATTGCCATTATATTGTGCATTTAGCGCTTAATGCAATTTATTAAACACATTAAGTCTAATAACACTGTTGGTTTGTCTTAAGAGCTTTTATGCTACGCCTCGCAATTTAGGTATGCAGTAATGCGTCATTTCAGTTAAGCCGAGTTCGGGCTTTTTAATTTTTCAGGAAGCAGTAAACCGTGGATATAATTAACGCGATTATTTTAGGTATTATTGAAGGTATAACAGAATTTTTACCCATATCATCAACTGGGCACTTAATTGTAGCGTCAAAGTGGTTAGGCATTGAATCAACAGACGCTAATCTCGCCTTCGAAGTAATTATCCAGCTTGCCGCCATTTTAGCGGTACTAGCCAACTATAAAGACAAGTTCAGCCCTAAACATTTCAATTTATGGGTGAAAGTTGCCATTGCATTTATTCCTTTGGGTATTATTGGTTTTATATTTAGTGATGTAATAAAAACACTGTTTAGCGTACCGGTAGTAGGTGTTATGTTTATTGTAGGCGGTGTGATTTTTTTACTATTAGAGCGCAATTATAAAGAGGCTCAATGCACAACTACCGATGTAACCCAAGTTACTTATAAACAAGCTCTTTGGATTGGCGTAGCACAAGTATTTGCGTTAATTCCAGGGACTAGTCGTGCTGGAAGTTCTATTGTTGGTGCCATGTTATGTGGTTTAAACCGAAAAGCCAGCGCTGAATTTTCATTTTTGCTTGGTTTACCTGTACTTACAGCAGCCTCAGGGTACGACTTACTTAAACATTACCAACTGTTTAGCTTAGATGACCTAACTTCCCTTGCAGTTGGCTTTTTAACGTCTTTTATAGTCGCTTATTTTACTATTAAACTATTCATACGCTTTCTAGAAAATTTCACTTTTGTTAGTTTTGGTCTTTACCGAATCGTATTTGGTGTTATTTTATTAACTATAGCCTACACATAAGAGAACATTATGACCGAAAAAATAAACGAAGAAGCACTCCACGCACTTAAAATAGCCTTTACTTACATGCCTAAAGCGATTGAAGTGACAAAGTATGAATATGGCGAGCGCTACCAAAGCGTACTTGATCACATTGAAGCTGTACGTGAAACGCTACTTATTAACGATGTAGACCCGGAAGAAGTTGGCGGCGATATAAATCCTAAGTACACACCAAACTCAACCTACTAAATATAAAACACTGAGCATTATATAATCATCATTACACTCAGCGTTATATTAATGCTCTATTATTCTACAAAACATAAGGTTATAAGTCTAAAGTGTACACATCAGTTTTAGTTATCATCGATAAAAACTGCTAAACTTACTTGGTAATTAATAAATATGCCTTTAATTGGCTTTTATATTGTATAAATTGAACAAAAGCTTACGGGGTGTTTTCTTTTGAATTTTTTAAGACGTTTTCACGATATAGTTTCTAATCAATCTCTTGATTTTGAAAATAAAATTAATAAGCTCTTAGTGTTTGGGTTAGAAGTATTTGACCTTGAGCTAGGTATTATTAGTAAAGTAGATGAAAACAGCTACACCGTTTTATATGCCAAAACCCCTGACAACTCACTTTTACCCGGTACCGTGTTTGAATTACAAGGCACCTATTGCGTACATACGCTCACTGCAGGCTCTGCACTTGCCTTTCATAAAGCATCTCAAAGCGCAATTGCAAACCACCCCTGTTATATAAACTTTCAGTTAGAGTCTTATATTGGCGCGCCAATAAAAATTGGTGAAAAAATATTTGGTACCGTTAACTTTTCATCCATAAACAGCTCTCCAGCTTTTAATGATGCAGCCTATGATTATATTGAGTTATTTGCACAATGGCTTGGATCGGAATTTGCTCGCACCCAAGCTAAAGAACAACTCATAAAAAATAGTAATACTTTATTAAAGTTAGAACACGTTGCAAATATAGGTACGTGGGAGGTTGATCTAATCTCCGATAAAATTACCTGGAGCGAGCAAACATACCTCATACATGAGGTGGATGAACAATTTCAACCGCAAATGAATTCTGCAGTCGAGTTTTATAAAGAAGGTCCAAGTCGTGAAGGCATTACTCGCGCGGTAGAATTAGCCATAGAAAAAGGCAAAAAATGGAATCTAGAACTAGAAATAGTAACCGCTAAAAATAAACATTTATGGGTGGCTACCTTTGGTGAGGCCGAATTTGATGAAGGCCGATGTGTCCGATTATTTGGCACCTGCCAAGATGTAACCGAGTCAGTAATGCTCAGAGAAGAGCTTAAACAAAAGCAAGCTCAAGCAGAGCGCCTACTTGAAGACAGAAGCATGCTATTTGCTAAAATCAGCCACGAATTAAGAACCCCACTGAATGGCATTACAGGTATGCTAACCACATTAGTTGATGAACACAGTGAAGAAGTTCGCGCTGAAAAAATTAAAATAGGACTTAGAAGCGCCGATATTTTACTTAGTATTATTAACGAAGTGCTCGATTTTTCTAAAATTAATCATGGTGAGCTAAAGCTTGAGCCTACTGACTTTTTACTAAAAACAATTTTTACCGATTTAACTTCTTTGTATACACCTCTATTTAAAAACACGCATGTAACGCTACAAGTAAATAATACAATTGATGACAACTGCTGGGCGTTTAGCGACAACACACGCCTTAGCCAGATTGCTTCTAATTTACTGAGTAATGCACTTAAATTTACTGAAAATGGTTCAGTTACATTAAACACCAGCCTTTCTAAAATAAAAAATAAGCTAAGTTTAAATATTGAAGTGTCTGATACAGGCCGAGGAATGAGTAAAAACTTTTTAGAATCACTGTTTTCTCCTTTTTCTCAAGAAGTAGATGCTAAGAATTCAAAAGGTGGAACAGGCCTTGGCCTTGCAATAGTAAAAGAGCTTGTTGAATATATGGGCGGAAAAATAAAGGTAAAAAGTACACCTAATAAAGGCACTACGTTTTTAGTAAATATTCCTATTGAGAAAGGGACAGAACAAAAACAAGAAAGCCTTAAATCAACGTTAGATATCAACGGCAGTGAACTATCAGTGCTTGTAGTCGATGATAACGACATCAATCGGTTAGTACTTCATGCCTCTTTAGGCAAGCTTAATATAAAAGCCGACTCTGCAGTTGATGGCCAAGATGCTGTATTAAAATGTCGCCAAAAGCATTATGACCTTATTTTTATGGACTGCATAATGCCCATACTCGATGGATTTGAGGCAACAAAGCAGCTTAGATCAGAAAACATCTGCTCGCATGAAGAAACCTACATAGTGGCTATAACTGCTAATACTTCATCACAAGACAAACTTGCCTGCAAACAAGCCGGTATGGATATGTTTATATCAAAACCGTTTAAACTACCCATACTTGAAAAAGCGGTTATTAATGCGCTTGAGCATACCGTAAAAATCAGCTAATTTTTACTGCACTGCCACTGGTAAAAAATAAGAACATAAAATGAAAAACATAATTAGAACTATATTACTAACAGTACTTATTGTTGCAGTATTTAAAGGCGTTTCCACTGGGCAATGGAGCTCATCAATAACAATAGTTATCGTATCAGGCGTATTGCTGTTAGTTACATTTATCAGTGCTAAGTCATCACGTGGATCATCCGCTTATACTGGCAGTGACTCATCAGTTTCCTCTAGCAGTAACTCATCGCACTCTCACACAAATTGTAGCGGCGGTGATTCTAGCGGTGGGTGCGATTAGTTAATACGCTTCTTAATATTCGTATTTATATAGAACAATATTTATAGAGAGAGTATTTTGCCTAAGATTAAAATTGCAAAGTTCTGGCGCTCGATCGAAGCATTAGGAGAAATTGGTGCTCGAATCCTTGGCCTAGGATTAGTCTATCTGATTTTCTCATTTATAGGACAAGAATTAATCGGTGAGCAGTTCAAAAATGATGTCCTACTAAGCTTAGTCGTTTTACCTGCAATTTATGTCCTGAAAGATTCTCATAAAATATTGGAAGCAGTTTTTGTAAAAGTTCTTACTAAAGACAATTCTATAACCGTATTTAGTGGAATACTCACAAGAAGAGAAGACAAACTAGGTTTCAAAAGCGTTGAAAATGTAGAGCAAGTCACAACAATTTTAGGTCGTATATTTGGTTATTCAACCATATTTTTATATGCCTACGGTAGCTGGGTTAGAATCCCTTTTATTAAAGATCCTGAAAACCTCAGAGCTTGGCTTGAAGAACGTATACCAGATTAACCTAGTTTATAACCAGACATAAAAAAGCCGCCTTTGGAGAAGGGCGGCTTGGGTTAACAAACAGCTATGGGTGTAGCCTTGCTGTTATATCAAGAGAGTTTTTACTAAATTTTTTATTAAATAATGTTAAGCAGCGCTTTGATCAGCTTCTTCAGAGTGACGAATTAAATAATCAAATGCACCTAAACTTGCTGTTGCACCGCTGCCCATTGCAATAATAATTTGTTTAAACGGAGTATTGGTTGCATCCCCCGCGCCGTAAATTCCTGGTAGTGAAGTTGCGCCTTTAGCATCAATCAGTATTTCACCAAATTTACTTAATTCAAGGTCGCTGTCTTTTAACCATTCGGTATTTGGTATTAAGCCTATTTGTACAAATATACCGGCAAGTTCAAGCTCTTTACTCTCTCCCGACA
The DNA here is from genome assembly GCF_011378685.1 of Pseudoalteromonas sp. C8. Taxonomy (NCBI): domain Bacteria; kingdom Pseudomonadati; phylum Pseudomonadota; class Gammaproteobacteria; order Alteromonadales; family Pseudoalteromonadaceae; genus Pseudoalteromonas; species Pseudoalteromonas sp. C8. The sequence goes on along the minus strand of NZ_WTKT01000009.1, from coordinate 181,090 downwards.
CTCTATCTGTGTACATTAAGCCAGTTACTTTTTTACCATCACCAAGTACTTCGGTAGTTTGTGCACTTTTGATAATAGTAATATTAGCCATGCTTTTAGCTTTACGAATAAGCACTTCATCAGCACGTAGTGTGTCTGCAAATTCAAGTACCGTAACACTTTGCACAATATTAGCTAAATCGATTGCTGCTTCTATACCCGAATTACCACCGCCAATTACGGCAACAGGCTTACCTTTAAATAAAGGGCCATCACAATGTGGGCAATATGCCACACCATGGCCGCGATATTCTTGCTCCCCTGGTACGTTCATTTCGCGCCAGCGTGCACCAGTGGCAAGTACGAGCGACTTAGCTTTGAGTACTGCGCCATTTTCAAGTGTAATTTCGTAGCCATTGTTATAACCAAGTGCCGCTGCACGCTGATTATGCATTACATCTACATCGTATTCTTTAACGTGCTCTTCAAGCTGGGCAACCAATTTTGGCCCTTCAGTCGCCTTAATCGAAATAAAGTTTTCTATTGCTAATGTATCTGCAACTTGTCCACCAAATCTGTCGGCAACAATACCTGTATTTAACCCTTTTCGTGCTGAGTAAATCGCAGCCGATGCGCCCGCAGGCCCGCCACCAATTACAAGTACATCAAATTTATCTTTTTTACTTAGCGATTCAGCTTGGCGCTGTGCCCCTTTGCTATCTACTTTATTGAGTATGTCGGTAAGGCTTAGTGCACCTTGGCTAAATGGTTCGCCATTTAAATATACAGCCGGTACAGCTAAAATATTTCGCTCTTCTACTTCATCTTGAAATAATGCGCCATCAATCATGGTCGCTTTAATATTGCTGTTTGTCGCTGCCATAGTATTAAGTGCTTGGACTACTTGCGGGCACGTTTGGCAACTTAAACTTATATATACTTCAAAGTTAAGTTCTTGAGTAAGCGATTGTATTTGTTCAATGTCTTCGCTTTTAGCTTTACTTGCGTGTCCGCCAGTATGTAAAAGAGCTAACACTAAACTTGTGAATTCGTGGCCCATAGGTACGCCTGCAAACGTAATATGAGTGTTTTTAATAGGTGAATGTACAACCATTGACGGGCGACGCGCGCTTGTATCAGGATTGTTCATTACCGTAAATTTATCGCTCAGTGAGGCTAAATCGTTCGCTAAGCTTTCTACTTCTGCTGATTTTTTGCTGTCATCCAAGGCAATAAGCAGCTCAACAGGTTGAGTAAGCGATTCAAAATGGCTTTTTAATTGATTTTTTATGTTGTTATCTAACATGGCTTAACCCTTTTAGGAAAATTTAAACAGCAAGCCTCCCATGCCAAATAATGCATGTGCTTAAACAAGTATATTGATATAGGAGGCACCAACAAACGGATGTTCGTTGATTTAAGGGCAGTTACCTGCCCTTATAGTAGGAATAAATCTATACTTAGATTTTACCAACTAGGTCTAGTGAAGGTGCAAGTGTGTCTTCACCTGGCTGCCAAGATGCAGGACAAACTTCACCGTCGTGAGTTGCAATGTATTGTGCAGCTTGTACTTTACGAACAAGTTCTTTAGCGCTACGGCCAATACCTAAATCGTGAGTTTCGATAATTTTAATTTCGCCTTCTGGGTTCATTACAAATGTACCGCGAAGTGCTAAGCCTTCTTCTTCAATCATTACGCCAAAGCTACGAGTAATACGTCCTGTTGGGTCGCCAATCATTGGGTAAGTAATTTTACCAATTGTGTCTGACGTATCGTGCCATGCTTTGTGAGTGAAGTGAGTGTCAGTAGATACTGAGTAAACTTCTACGCCCATTTCTTGAAGTTGTGCGTAATAATCTGCAACATCACCAAGTTCAGTAGGACATACAAATGTAAAGTCTGCAGGGTAAAAGAAGAAGATTGACCATTTACCTAGAACATCTTTTTCAGACAATTCTACAAAGTCACCGTTGTGGTAAGCGGTTGCATTGAATGGTTGTAATTTAGTATTGATTAATGAAGTGCTCATGGTATTTCCTCATCTATATTTAATGTATTTAAAAAGTAATCAACGCTCTCGTTTAAAACGACCTTCTGCGTTGGCTTGGTTAATACAATAAGGCTAATGGATAATTAAATAAAATTGATTGTTTAGATTAAAACAATCGGTTTTTTGGATTGAACTATATAATCCCTGTTATCGTAAGCATTATTGGGATTGTAAACGCTGGCGAATTATTAAGATCGCTAATCGCAATACTGCTACAATAGCCGCGCTTCAAATAAGTCATTAAATATAAGGCACGCCGTAATGGAAAAATTTTTTAACCACATACAACTAGGTTACTTAGGCTTAATCCCGTTTTTAGGGTGTGTGGGTTGGCCACTTATGTTTGGCAGTAATAGCCTTAACTTAGAGTTTTTTACTTTTTACAGTATCGCCATTTTAGCATTTATGGCAGGTAGCTTGTGGCGCGCCGGAGAGCAAAGCTATAGCAATGCAATTAAAGCGGTATTACCTGTTATCCCAGTTCCATTTTTATCATTTTTACCTGTAGAGTGGGCACTGGCTTGGCTAGGTGCTAGTTTTTGGTTAGTACTTATATTTGAAAAAGCCACGCCGCAATGGCAAACCTATCATAAAGATTATCAAAAAATGCGTGTAGTACTTACCTCTGTTGTGTTTGTTTGTCACATTCTGACTATTGGTATGAGTATTTACCCTAAATAGCAGCTGTAAACTTAAATATTGCGTGGTAATAAGGTAATATCCGCGCACTGCTATTTGAGGACACACCATGATTGACCAACTACGCCAACAACTCGACGAACTTGGCGAAAACTACGTAGAAAAAAACGCTGCATTTAAAATCAAAGTGATCCCATTTTTTTGTGCTATTCGCATTAAAAAAGATCATAAAAGCGAAGGTCGTTTAAGTTTTTATTCAAGTCAATTACTCGAAATTTTCTTAGTCGTCTTATTTTTGCTATTCGGTTTAACACTCTACGATACAGATGCAGGATTTACTCACGGCCCTATTCATATTGCCTTTGCCATTTTAATTACCTTTAATCTTATTATTAAACAAATCGCAATTGAAGGGTTAAAAACCAGACTTGCGTTTCATCGTTTACTAGCAAAAGACTCACAAACAAATAGCGATATAAATAATACTGCTACAAACATAAACGCTAAATAAAATATGTATTTAAATCCTCAATGGCGAATACTCACCGTAGGCGATGGCGATTTATCGTTTTCGAACGCTATTTACACTCATCTATCGCCAAAAGCTTTGGTTGCATCCACTTACGATGACCAAACTACTATTGAGAAAAAGTATCAGCACAATGCACTTAGCAACCTAAAAGCGCATAACGTTGAGGTACTTAATGGTTTTGATGTAACAAACCCCGCGTGTTGGCAAACTCTAAGTGAAAACCAGCACAGCTTTGACGTGGTTATTTTTCAATTTCCGCTTATACCCGCGTTTGTTGGCCGTGAAGCGTTTGAAAACAACACGCGCCAAACCAGTATGAACGTATTAAACCGCGCTTTACTGCATCAATTTATTAAATACGCTAACGAATACGCGCTTGATAAAAATGGTCCAATGCTGTGTTACATCACTTCAAAGGATGTAAAACCTTATCGAGAATGGAATATAGAAGGGAGTTTAAATAACGGTTTAAACGCTGATTATTTAGGCCAAATCCCATTTGATATTAGCCATTTTGAAGGTTACAAAATTCGTAATGTTGACCGCGATAAACACGTAAAAGACACCAGCGGCATAACTTACGTTTTCAGCCCAAAAAGTATTGATACACATACTAGCGAATTAAGCTCACGTCTTACCAAACCTGCATACTTAACATCTAACCATTGCCCCCTTTGCCGCGTTGGACCCTATATGGCAAGCGAGGACGAAACCAAGCATCTAAACGCTAAAAAGCATCAGCAAATGCTACATCTTGAAAGCGATTGGCAACAATGGCTAAATGAGTTTTATAGCTAATAAATAGCCCTACTACAGTTTATTTAATTACACCTTTTCGTGTTTAATTAAATCAGCTGCTTTTTCAGCAATCGCAATTACCGGTGCATTTGTGTTGCCGGTAATAATGGTAGGCATAATCGACGCATCGACTACGCGTAAGTTACTTACCCCGTGTACTCGCAAATTAGTATCCACCACTGCCATTGAGTCCTGCCCCATTTTACATGTCCCGACTGGGTGATATTCGGTATCTGCAGTTTGGCGTATAAACTCAATTAGCTGATCATCATTATTTATATCAAGCGGATAGAGCATTTTACCGCGTATGTTATCAAAAGCTTTGCTTTGCATAATAGTGAGTGTTTTTCTAAGGCCTGCAAGCATTACAGTTAAATCATCTGGATGGCTTAAGTAATTAGGGTCAATAAGTGGAGCACTACGTGGGTTGTTATCAGCTAATGTAATAGTACCTCGGCTTTTGGGGCGCATAATACTGCTGTGTATACTGTAACCATGCCCAGTGTGTAATTTACGACTATGATCGTCCACCAGCCCAATTACAAATTCTAGCTGCACATCGGGCGCTGGCGAGCCTTCAAATAATTTAATAAACGCGTGCGACTCTGCAAAGTTACTGGTTAATCGCCCTTGTCGTTTACTAAACCAGTTAACACAGCCTTTTATAATGCTGGCAATGCCTAGCGGGCTTATACCAAATGTGCCTTTATTTGTTTTTGATTTATAAAGTGGCACTACTGTTAAGTGATCCTGTAAATTAGCGCCAACACCTTCAAGTACGTGCTGAACCTTAATGTTATGTGCACTTAAATGCTCTTTTGGGCCAATACCTGAAAGCATTAATATTTGAGGCGAATTAATAGCGCCAGCACTAAGTATTACCTCTTTTTTAGCACGTAAATTAATAACCTCTTTATTACGCTCTATTTGCACGCCTTGCGCTATCTTATTGGTTATATTTATTTTATTAACGTGGCTATGGGTTAATACCGTTAAATTGGGGCGGTTTAAATGCGGTGTTAAATATGCTTTTGCTGCACTACAACGCTCGCCATTGTGTTGAGTTACCTGCGATAGACGTGCGCCGCTTTGCTCTTTGCCATTTATATCGTCGCTTAAATTAACGCCCTGCTCAGCACAGGCATTTAAAAAATACTGGTTTACATCGCTTGGGTTATTTAGCTCTTGTACATGTAGCAGACCCTTTGTCCCGTGCAGCTCATTATTTATAAACGCTTTATTGTTCTCAGCTTTAATAAAGTACGGAAGTAAACTCTCAAAATCCCATCCCGTGTTGCCATTAGCCGCCCATTGGTCGTAGTCGTACTTATTACCTCTTATGTAAACCATTGCATTAGTCGAGCTAGACCCACCCAGTACTTTGCCACGCGGCACAAACCCACAACGGTTATTAAGCTCTTTTTGTGGCACCGTATTGTAATGCCAGCTATTTATGCCATAAGGCACACTCGCTGCTATGCCTGCTGGCATTTGCACAAATACACTGTTATCACTGCCGCCAGCTTCAATTAAGCACACACTTACATTTTTACCCTCAGACAATCGCGATGCCATAACGCAGCCGCCACTACCTGCGCCAATCACAATGTAATCAAATGTTGTATTGTTCATGGTGTACCTTAATAAAAGTTTTAAACGGCTTTAACAGTAATAGTGCATAGAAAAACTCAACAAAACTTGATATTTTTAGACATCGTTTATTTGAGGTTAACCATGAGCAGCCTAATCAGAGCCACGTCATTACAAGGTATAGATACCCTAATTAGCGAATTTGGCGGCGATCCGCATGAAATAATGCGAAACTGTAATATTAATAACGTTGACTTTAAAAATCTCGATAACCAATATTTACCTTATCGAGATTACGCTGAGCTATTAGAATACTGTGCTTGTAAGTTCAATTGTTCTAGTTTTGGCCTTAAGCTCGCAAGTAGACAAAATTTTGATATTTTAGGACATATTGCAATAGCAGCTAAAAGTAGTACTAATTTAGGTGATGCACTTAATTGGGTTATTAAATACCTTCACTTGCACAGCCCTGCACTTAGCTTAAACTCGCACCCTTTAGAGAATGATAAAAGCTTGTTTTTATCATTCGAAATTAATTTAAAACCATTACCGAACATTAACCAAGTGATTGAGCTAACCATTGGTTTAGCATTGGCTGTTATTAAAAAGCTGAGTAATAACCGCTGCAAACCAATTAATATATTTTTGCCAAAAAAATTAAGTACTAATACTCGTGCCTATAACACTTACTTTGGTTGTAACGTTATAGAGCATCGCAACAGCGCTGGTATTGTAATCTCAAAAAGTGATTTAACTCTTGAGCTTGATCACCCTGAACTAAATAAAGTACAAGCAGCGCTAAGCTTCTTGGCAAAAAACAAAGAACACACACAACCATTACCCAACCAAGTTAGTGCACTAATTAGGCCTATGCTTCCTATTTATCAATGTAGTAACCAAACTATTTCAGCTGCGCTGGGTATGCACCCGCGTACTCTGCATCGAGAACTTATCAAACATAATACGAGCTTTGTAAAACTTAAAGATGCCACTCGTCGCGCTTTAGCTGCACACTATTTAGCGCAAAACCAATTTACAATATCAACCATATCTGAGCTTTTAGGGTATCAGGAGCAAGCAACACTAAGTGTTAATGTTAAACGCTGGTTTGGTTGCTCTCCTAGGGCGTGTCGAACTTTGTGGATTGAAATTTGTTCAATCTAGGGGCGATTTAATCGCGGCGCGAGGTTTGTAACCTAGTGGGCTAAGTAAAAATCGAGCAACAAAGAGTCAATCGTCCCTAGAAAGAACCCATAGGGCAGCGCATGTTTGGCCTTTATGCTGCGTTATCGCCTATTTATGGGGAATAACCACACTACATAGGCTCTGCCTTGCCTAAAAACCAAACATACTGCTGTAAATTCAACCACCAAAGATCAACACGCCCTAAAGCATATAGGACTAAAAAAATGTTAAACTAAACGCTCTTATTATTTTTTATTTAAGCTAAGGAGTGAGCATGAACTTTGTTATTGTTGGCACCAATTTTATTAGCGACACACTGTTAGCCGCTGCAAATACGTTAAACGATTTTAATTTATATGGTGTTTGCTCGCGCGCAGTATCAAGCGGCGAAGCATTTTTAGCCAAACACCCACAAAATGCACAAGCAAAAATTTTCACCTCAATCGAGCAAGTATGCCAAGATCAAAATGTTGATGCTGTCTACATAGCCGCCCCTAACAGCTTACACAAACAATATGCCGTTATGTGCCTAGAAGCGGGTAAACATGTCCTTGGCGAAAAACCATCAGCAGCCAATTCTAAAGAGCTTGCAAGCATTATAGCTACAGCAAAAAAACATCAGCGCCTTTACATGGAAGCCATGATGACCACTCACTTGCCTAACTTTGCACGGCTGCAACAGGCAATGGTAAAAATTGGCACACCACGTAAATATATTGGCCAGTACAGTCAATATTCATCGCGTTACGATAAATATAAAAATGGCGAGCGTCCAAATACGTTTTTACCCGAGTTTGCTAATGGTGCTTTAGTTGATTTAGGGATTTACCCACTGTATTTATTAATTGCACTTTGGGGAGCACCGCAAAGCGTAAGTGCCAGTGGCGTATTACTTGATACAGGTGTTGATGGTGCGGGGGATGTATTACTAAACTACGCAGATAAACAAGCCGTTATTAGCTACTCTAAAATATCGCAAGGCGACAACATAACCGAAATACAAGGCGAACTTGGACGCATACGTATAGAAGCTGTATCGCAACTTAAAAAGGTGGTGTTTATTGCTAATAATGGTGAGGTAGAGGTTATATCCCAGCCGTTTGATGAGCACTTTATGAAATACGAAGTTGAACATTTTATGGCGTTAGTGAAGCAAAATATCCTTGAGTCACCCGTTAATACGCACATTTTAGCCAGTAACGTAATGAGCGTACTTGATGAAGCGCGCAAACAGCTTGGGGTTGTGTACCCTAACGACTAACTAAATAAAATATGGGCGTTAACCAACGACAGTTAACGCCCAGAAGAAAGCTTAAATAGCTCTCGTACAACGACACATTTTATAAAACACATTTAAAAATAGCGATCCCCATCCATGGGCAATCAAATACTTCTACAACAAACTTAACACTAACAACCCAAATTCGGTTTATTACCAATATTTATTATTCAATAACCTTAAAACTAACCTAACACATAAAAACATTACCAATCAAGCTAGCCAATTGCATTATTTTAAACTAAATTGGTAATACAAGAATACAACCATTGGTGTATAGTGGTTTTTAACCATAACATCGCGTTAGAATTTTGACATAATAGTGAATTTTGAGGTAACCTCTGGTATTAACAGTTGGTTTTGACTTTTAGGCCCCAGAGGCCATTATTCCTTAAGGTAATGAAGGTAAAGTATGGGTAATCGTCGCTTATTTTGGCGCATAGTTGATAAAATTGAGTCTTTAATAAATCAAGGCGAATTTTCTGCTGGGAGTCGTTTACCACCTGAACGTGAACTTGCAGAAATGTTTGATGTAAGTCGCCCTACCATTAGAGAAGCTATTATCGCATTAGAAGTACGTGGCCGAGTTGAAGTTAAAACCGGCTCTGGTGTTTACGTAGTAGAACAAAAAAATGCATCTATAAAATCAAAAGAGATCAGTGCATTTGAACTTACTCAAGCTCGCGCATTAATTGAAGGCGAAATTGCCGCTTTAGCTGCTCAAAGCATTACAGAAGAAGAACTAGAGCAACTAAATAAAACATTAATTGCCATGGAGAAAGGCCTTTATGTTGAGCAAGCCGACCGTGAGTTTCATGAAATTATAGCTAGAGCAACGCGCAATAAAGCACTTGAATTTGCAGTGTCTAACTTGTGGGATTTACGTTTAACAAACCCACAAATTGTTGCTGACTATGGCAGTGTGTGTAAAAACAATAACGAGTGCGTTATGGACGAACACACCGCTATTTATACAGCCCTAAAGTCGCATGATGCAAATGCAGCGCGCAGTGCAATGCACAAACATTTTAACCGCTTAATTAATGCTTTATTTGATGCCGTAGAATCGCGCGCACTTGAAGAAATTAAACGCAAAAATGATGAAAAACGAGGCCTCTACTCGCTTGATGGCTTAGTTAATAAAAGTGCCCACTAAGGCATCTTAACCAACTGATTAAAGTTAGCAAACGCCTGTTTGCTAACTTTACCTCTTACTTTATTTACCCGCCCTATTTAATATACTTTTAATTGCGCTATTTTTGGTCGCAAACACTTACCTATAAATTTAAAAAAAGATACTATGCCGCCATTAATATCGGGCGGGTTTAGCTTTTATACTCCCTGCATTACATAACTAATTGATAGAGTTACTCAACTCAAGGATTAAAATGCAAGCATCTTCAAAAAGTTATTTACTGGCTATAGTGTGTGTACTGCTTGCTATGATGACCATTCAAACGGGCGCGTCATTTGCAAAGCAGCTTTTTCCTATTGTTGGCCCTGAAGGTACAACTGCCCTTAGGCTTGGTTTTTCTGCCTTTATACTTTGCTTAGTGTTTAAACCTTGGAAACACTTACCTACTTCTGGTAATCGTATTCCTATAATTGTGTATGGTTTAAGTTTAGGCGGCATGAACATTTTGTTTTATTACGCCATTGAACGCATTCCACTAGGCATTGGTGTAGCGCTTGAATTTACAGGCCCGCTTGCTGTTGCCTTATTTTCATCACGCCGCAAACGTGACTTATTTTGGGTTGCGTGTGCTATTGCCGGTATTTTACTTCTGCTTCCTGATATGAGCGGCCAAGACAGCCTTGATCCATTGGGTGTAGCGCTTGCGCTTGGTGCCGGTGCATGTTGGGCAGGTTATATATTATTTGGTAAAAAAACGGGCACACAAAGCTCTGGTGGAGCAACTGTTGCGTTGGGTATGACCGTTGCCGCTATAGTGCTAGTACCATACGGCGGCATTATGCAAAGCGCCGCGTTTACGTGGGAAATTATCCCACTGGGTATTGGTATTGCTATTTTATCAAGCGCACTGCCTTACACACTTGAAATGGTTGCACTGCGTAACATGCCTTCACAAGGGTTTAGCGTAATGATGAGCTTAGAGCCTGCAATAGCTTCGCTCGCAGGGTTTATTATACTGGGTGAATTGCTTACTTTATGGCAGTGGCTCGCTATTTTACTTGTAATTATTGCATCTGTTGGTAGCTCGTTTTCAAACGCAAAAAAACAGACTACTTAATTAACTACCAAATAACCTAAATAAAGTCACCACGTAACATGGTGACTTTATTGTGTTGTATCCGGTAACTTTTTAACTCACAGCCTTACTTTGCTTTTTAGTTGTAACCAAATAGCCAATCAACGAAATAAGCGGCATGCCCGTAGCAACCAGTGCAATACCTGTCCACCCGCCCGCTTCATATAATGGGCTGGCAATAAGCGAGCCTACTGCGCCACCTACAAATATACTCGTCATGTAAATAGCGTTTAAACGCGCACGGCTTTGTGGCTCTAGTGCGTACACTGCACGTTGACCCAATACCATATTGGCCTGCACAGCAAAATCAATAAACACACCGGTTAATGCCAATACTATAATGCCGTAAGGTAGCTCAAATAAGCTTGGTAAAAAGCACACTGCTGCAATTACTTTGGCCAGTAACGATAACTGATGCGTATAGCCTTTATCTGCCAAGCGACCAACAATGGGGGCAGCTACAGCACCTGCCGCACCCACTAATGCAAACAATGCTATTTCTGATTGCGATAAACCATACTCACGGGCAAGCACAACCGGTACGCTCGTCCAAAATAAACTGAACGATGCAAACATTAATGCTTGAAAAAGTGAACGTTGGCGCAGCACTGGTTGGCTTATCATTAACTGTTTAAGCGATTTTAATAACTTAAAATACGTTGTTTTATGGGTAGGTTGCCTGCTTGGAATAGCAAAATAAATTACGCCTGCAATAAACACCATACACCCTGCTGCAAAGTAAAATACAGCACGCCAACCAAAGTGATCGGCTATTAAACTCGATATAGGTCTTGCCAGCAAAATACCTAGCAAGAGACCCGCCATAATATTGCCAAGAACCTGTCCGCGCTTCTCGTCAGACGATAAATGCGCAGCAAGCGGAATAAGCACCTGAACAGAAACCGAGCTCATACCTATCATTAAACATAAAATAAGCATTACATTAGGTGAATCAGCAAGTGCCGTACCCACTAAACTCAAAAACGACACAGCTAAAGTAATCAGCATTAAACGCTTATTTTCAATTAAGTCAGCTAATGGCACTAAAAAAAACAACCCCAAAGCGTAGCCTATTTGTGTAAGCGATACGATAAGGCTAGCACTGTGCGCACTTAATCCAACTTCTGGGGCAAGCAACTCAATAATAGGTTGAGCGTAGTAAATATTGGCAACAATAAGACCGCAACACAAAGCAATAATAGTAACGAGTGTATTGCTAAGTGGTTGCGCTGAAACGCCTGGTTGGGTCATGTGTGTCTCTACTTTATAAAAATAATAAAACCCAACCAGCAAACGCGGGTTGGGTTTTTACAAAAAGCTTCGTTTTACTTAATTGGTGATGGCTGCCCATGTGGGCTTGAGCGTAAATACTGTTTAGGTGCAGTTACTGTAGCGCCAAGCTCTGCAGCTGCATGCCACGGCCAATGCGGGTTATATAAAATGCCACGCGCCAGCGCTACACCATCGGCTTGCTGCTCACTAATAATATCCTCGGCTTGTTGCGCCTGTGTAATTAAACCCACCGCTATAACAGGCATTTTAACCGCTTCTTTGATGGCTGTTGCAAACGGTACCTGAAAATTAGGTTTTACTGGTATTTGTTGCTCAGGGCTTAGGCCCGCCGTACTTACATGAATAAAATCACAACCGAGTTCATCAAGCGCTTTACTAAGCACTATCGATTGATCTAAATCCCAGCCACCTTCAACCCAATCGGTTGCCGAAATACGCACACCTACCGCTTTATTACTGGGGAATACCGCTCTTACCGCTTTAAACACATCAAGCAATAAGCGCATTCTGTTTTCTAGATTGCCACCGTAGTTGTCATCTCGCTTATTTGAAAGTGGCGACAAAAATTGATGCAACAGGTAACCGTGCGCACCATGTAGCTCGATTAAATCAAGGCCGAGTTCATCAGCGCGTTTAGCTGCACTGACAAAATCTTTAATTAATGAGTCTATGTCGTCTTGGCTCATTGCTTTTGGCACTGGGCTGCTATCGTCGTACGCAACTGCCGAAGGTGCCACGGTTTGCCAGCCATTAACGTCATCAGGTGCAATGGCATCGCCACCGTCCCATGGTTTTTCAGTTGATGCTTTGCGCCCAGCATGCGCTAACTGAATACCAATAGGCATAGGGCTGTATTGCCTTACTGCTTTTAGGCTTTTGCCTAGTGCTTGTTGGGTTTCGTTATTCCAAAGCCCTAAATCGCCGTAGCTAATACGCCCTTCTGGGTTTACTGCTGTTGCTTCTAAAATTAGCAATCCTGCACCACTTAAACTCAATTGGCCCAAATGAATAGTGTGCCAATCGCTAGCAGCGCCATTGTTTGCTGAGTACTGGCACATTGGTGCAATAATAATACGGTTATCTAACGTTACTTGCCCAAGTGATAAAGGCGAAAATAGTTGGCTCATTGTTAATCCTTAAAAACACGCACAAAAAAGTGCGGACAAAATAAAAAAGAGAATACGAAGCGGCAATCAAACACGCTCACTCAATAACTTACACAGTTACTTATAAATACGACTACCACTCTTAATGGGGATAAAAACATACTTTAATAGTGCTGATAAAAGCATAACTAATGACATTATAAACTATCAATTTTAATGTAATAATTTGTTTAACGAGCACGTCATAAAGCCATCTTTAAAAAATGAATGACTATTTACCTTTAAACAAGGGTGTGATTTTCAACCTAACTGTACCTAATAGCACTAAGCTATTGCTTGTATTGCCTATTAACTAAATAAAAACCCTACACACCAACCATATTTATTCTACAAAAGTGAATTAAAATTCAATTTAAATATTCCAAGCTACTTCACTCCCTGATAAACTGCTTAACTTAATTTACTAATGTAAAACATTTGAACTGGGGATCACTTTTTATGTTTAAACCAAGCTTGTTAACCTTGGCTATTTCGAGCGCTGTTTCTAGCGTATTTTTATTGCCTAATGCCGCACTTGCTCAAGAAGAAGTTGCAGCTAAAAACAAATCACTCGAAGTAATCGAAGTTACAGCAACAAGGCGCAGCGGCTCTGTGCAAAATGCACCGCTAAATATTACAGCCCTTGATGCAGATATTATGAAAGATCAAAATATCAATGAGCTTGCGGATGTAGCACGCTGGGTACCTGGTTTAACAATTACCGATCAAGGTGGCCGCTCAGGCTCGCCTATTATTGTTCGTGGTTTAAATACAAACTCGTCTGGTCCATCATCAGATGGCGGCACAGTATCTACTTATATAAACGAAATTCCAGTTTCGGTAGATATGCGCCTAGTAGATATTGAGCGTGTTGAAGTATTAATTGGGCCACAAGGCACCCTTTATGGTGCAGGCACATTGGGCGGTGCAATTCGCTACATGCTTAAACAGCCTGAGCTTGATTTTACATCGCTTGAAGTTTACGGCGACCTATTTCAAACAAAAGAAAGTGACTCTTTAGGTGGCGAAGGCGGTTTTATATTTAACCTTCCTATTATCGAAGATAAATTAGCAGTTCGCGCCAGCTTAAATGTATATGAAGACCCTGGTTTTATCGATTACGGCTACGTAGTACGCGAGCCAGGCGTATCACTGCCAGATCCAGATTGGAGCGATAGCTCAGCAGTTAATAACAACCTTAAAAATGTAAAAGACGCCAACGGCGAAACCACCACTACTGGTCGTATTTCTGTTCGCTTTAAACCAAATGAATCGTTTGAAGGTACGCTTAACTACTTTTACCAAAACCAAGACAGCGAAGGCCGCTCGATTGTTCATTACAACAGCCTTAATCCAAACAACGGTTTAAGCGACGTAATAGGTAAATACGAATCAGCTTATCGCTTTGAAGAGCCTCGCGAGAAAAAAGATCAATTACTAAGCCTTGAGCTAAAAGCCGACCTAGGTTTTGCAGAGCTAGTATCGGCAACCGGTATTTCAAGCTTTGATGCCGACGGTCAACGCGACCAAACAGACTTACTTATTCGTCTTGATTACGGTTATGAAGAGTTTCCTTCGTTTTCAACGTTTACCCGTGAAATTGACGAAGAAGATACCTTCACTCAAGAAATTCGCTTAGTGTCGCAAGGCGACAGCGACTTTAACTGGATTGTGGGTGGCTTTTACAACAAAATTGAAACCGAAGGTTCAAGTAAAGAGTTTACCCCAGGCTTTGGCGACTTTGCAGTTGAAAACTTTGGTGCAGATCAATCTCGTCCTGATGAACTTGAATACTTTTCTATAGACCGTACAGAAATAACTGAATCAGCATTATTTGGTGAAGTTGGCTATAAAGTAACTGATAAGCTTGATGTTACTCTTGGGCTACGCTTATATAAATACGATGTAGAATCAGAATCTGCAGTGGACTTTCCATTATTTAATACACTATTTGATGGTGCAGGACCAAATGATATATCACTAAATTTTGAAAAAAATGAAGCAAGCGATAACGGCAACTTATTTAAGTTTAATGCTAAATACCAATTTACTGATTCAGTTATGGGTTATGTAACGGTAAGTGAAGGCTTTAGAATCGGTGGTTCAAATGGTTTAGCTCCGTGCCCTGATCCATTACCAGCTAATCAAGCCGGTTGTGGTAACCCTGATGAAATGCTGTATGACGCAGATACAACAACCAACTACGAGCTAGGATTCAAAAGTACATGGTTTAGAAGCCAACTACACTTTAACGCTGCGTTATTTAACGTAGATTGGGATGATGCACAAATTTCAGGTGCTACCGAAGTAGGACAATTGCCGTACCTTTCAAACGCCGGCAGCGCTAATGCAAAAGGGGTTGAAGTATCAACTCGCGCGATCTTATCTGACTCATTTTCACTGTACGCAACCTACGCTTATACAAAAGCAGAACTAACATCAAACGCACCATTTTTGTTTAACGCCGATGGTACCGATGGCGCAGAAGACGGCGACCGTTTACCAGGCTCACCTGAAAATCAATTTTCGATGGGTGTAAACTATCAAACAGACGTGTTTAACGACAAAACGCTTGATATTAACTACGGTTTAACTGCGCAAAGCGACGTGCTTTCAAGAGTAGGGCTTCGTGACAACGGCGAAACACTACCAGGTTACAGCTTAAGTAATATATCAGCTAAATTAACAGCTGATGCATGGTCAACTACCCTATATGTTGATAACCTATTCAACAAATACGCGGTTACATCCGTTCGTCGTTCAGATGCCGATATAACATCAGCAAATGGTGCCGACATACAACGTAACTACGGCCATTACATTAATCGCCCGCTTACGGTAGGTGTTAAATTTAACTACAAATTTGAAATATAATTTAAGCGACTTTTAAACAGTCTCACTTTTTAAATACTGTTTTAAGGCTCAAATTTATTTGAGCCTTTTTATTTTCTTTTACAAAATAATAATTACCAAAACCATGCAGCCAAATTTAAAGCAACTTCATCAAAGCGCAATACACTCCCTAAACCAAGGTAAAATAGAGCAAGCACACAAAGCCCTAGTGGAGTTAGTTACACTCAAACCTGATTTTGCTGATGGGTATTTTTTGCTGGCAATGGTTAATTTAACTGTTGGGCAAATACACAAAGCAATAAAGCTCATCGAAAAAGCCCTCACCCTTGGCAAAAGTATTGAATATACCGCGCAACTTGCTAAATGTTACGCACTTACTGGCGAATTACAAAAAGCAAAAAATACCGCACTATCGGTGCCATTAAAGCAAATAACTAAAGCACTTGATGCCGACACACTCGGCGTTGCACTTACTCAAGCAGGCATTCACGAACACGCACTTAACTACTTTGAGTGCGCTATTAAACTGGCTACAGCAGCTAACAAAGCTCAACCACCGTTTTATTATAACTACGGCGTAAGCGCTAAATTTTTAGGACTATTTGATAAAGCCCAACACGCTTTTGAAAATGCCATAGCGCTTAACCCGCTGCACCATCAAAGTCATTTTGCATTAAGTGATTTAACTAAAGTAAGTAAGCAAAACAATCATATTGAGCGCTTAAAAAATGTATTTGAGCAAGTAACACACCCCGATGCAAAACTGCATATTGGCCATGCTTTAGCAAAAGAATATCAAGACCTTGGTGAGTTTTCAGAGGCTTTTAACGCGTTAGAGCAAGGTAAAGTAGCAAAACGAGCTGTGCAGCCGTTTGATCATAAAAGCTCAACTGAGTTATTTGAACATATTAAACTCTTAAGTGAGCAGCACACACAAGCGCTAACACAAGGTAACCCAACGGCCGAACCTATTTTTGTATTAGGCATGCCCCGCTCTGGCACCACATTAGTTGAGCGTATTTTATCGAGCCACAGCGACGTGCTGTCAGCCGGTGAATTACAAGACTTTGGCCTAAGTGTTAAAAAGCTAAGCCAAACGCAAACACCGCATGTACTCGACACTCAAACACTCAGTAAAGCCTACGAGCTTGATTTTAATCAGCTTGGGTCAACCTATTTAAACGCAACACGCGTAATAACAGGCAGCCATAAGCACTTTATTGATAAGCTCCCGTTTAACTTTTTTTATATCGACTTAATAACCAAAGCACTGCCAAACGCTAAAATTATTTGTATGCTGCGCGACCCTATGGACACCTGTATTGGCAACTATCGCCAGTTATTCACCATTAATAACCCCTACTACGCGTACTCGTTCGATTTACTCGACACCGCTAAATTTTACAGCCGTTTTTACAAACTAATGCAGCACTTTAGTACCCTGCACAGCAATATAAAATTAGTAAAATACGAACAATTAGTCGCACAGCCCGAGCAGCAAATAAAAAAGTTAATCAGCTTTTGTAACTTAGATTGGCAAGCACAATGTATAGATTTTCACTTAAACACCGCACCAGTTTCTACTGCAAGTAAAATGCAAGTACGCCAACCACTTAACAATAAAGCAATTGGGCGTTGGAAGGCATTTAAGCCACATACAGATAAAGCAGTGGAGTACCTTTTAAAGCAAGGTATTAGTATTGAATAAACGCTTTATTTTACCGGTGAGAGACGCCAAATAAGCGGCTTTGTGTAAGTGTAGGTCGGATAAGCGAAGCGCCATCCGACACATTAAAATATCTTGCCAATTATTATCAACATTTTATGTTGTCGAGTGGTCGGAGAGTGGCCATAAGCGGACCTTCATTATTCAGTCAATTCAAGAGGAAAAGACCAGGTTATACATACAGGTACTGCCCCAGTATGAAACGTTCACTTTCGGGCAATTAAACCGTGTATTGATGTTTACACAACTCACATTTTTACCCAACGTGATGGCCACTTTGTCTCGTCTAAGACCGCAGCGGGACAAGAGATACGCGCCAATTTTATTTGACTATTAACACTGGGCAACCCGCTTTATTGGCGATCGTTTCTGCAACGTTAACATTCAAAAAATGAGAAAGTCCGGTTCTTCCATGACTGGCAATTACCACCATGCCTATATCACCGCTATTAGTCTCATCTAAAATCTCATTAATGGCATCACCATGTCGAATAACCGTTTCAATCTTTAAATCAGTATTCAACTGACCTAATAGCTCGTGCATTTTACTCGCCGCAGCGTCTTCCATATTTTTAGCTAACTCTTGGGGAGTTATCGCAAGGATCATATAATTCTCATTATCTGAAGGCTGATCAACAATGTGTAAAATACGAATGCCTACTTGATATAAATTCGCCATTTCAATGGCATATTGCAAAGCATGTGATGCAGTATCAGAAAAATCCGTAGGCCATAAAATATTACCTGTGCGCATATTATTCTCCTTCACAATCTAAAGTCATATTTTTCAATGATATTACCAACTCCATAAGAATGGACTCGGCTCCATCTCAGCAAGTTAAGTGTAGTGAGTATTAAAGGGTTATCTATTGATTACGATCAATAAATAACAATTAGGCACTAAAAGTAACAATACCTCATCAATTTATGCTTCTTGATTTGGCTGTGATTGCGGGGTTTATTAATCTGGTTATCGTTGTTGTTTCTTTTGTAAGATAATCAATATTTGGAATAATTGGGGCTGACAGTCAGTTTTTCGCTCACAGTTGGACTTCACAAAAGTGCCAATAACAGCCATTAGTTAGTCTGATAATAAAAACTGCTATCAGAAAATTTTTGAACAATATCGAATTCCAAACCTATATGGCTATAATCACCAGAAGCTGGAATAGTTGATTCATGGTTAATTACGATTCCCCAATGGTTATCGCTTATACCTCCAAAGATTATGTTGAGACTCTCTTCGTTTACTCTCGTGATTGCAGCAACATTATACTTAGCCATCACCTCTCTCAGAGCCTTGGTAACTTCAGATAATGCCAACATTTTGGGAGCTTCTTCAGGCTTGGATAGCTTATAGTCACCTGACGGGATGAATCCTGCTTGTTTGGATGGGTAGTAGGTAATAAGCTGCGTTGGACTATAAAACGTGTTATTTATGCGAAAAACATATGGTGCCGTTTGCTGGACAATATAAAGATTTGTATTTTGTCTCAACATTTCAACTTCACTCTTTGAATCCACTAAAAACTGCTTTATCAGCTCAATTCGTTCTTTTTTACATTTTTGCTCCTTGCATATTGAGATGCTTGGCAAATTAGAAAGTTGCTTCTTATTAATATTCAGGAACCTACTTCCTAATACCCCAAAATTAAAATTTGTAAAGGCTTGCTTGTCATTATTATTGACGATTTTCGTTGGGCGAACATCCAACAGACTAAATGGAAAGAATGAAGGAAGGTATGCTAGCTGTTTATCCGTTTGAGGAAGCATCTTGTCCGCATGTTTAAGCAGCTCTCTGTACTCGCTATCAATGTCTTCGTTGAAATAGGATGGCATATTTCCATAAGCAGACGTCGCAATGATTAAACTGCAACACAATAAAAAAGTTCTCATCATTTGTTATTTCAAATCCCTATAAAATAAAGAGTCATTATAATGGTACAGCATAATATTATTCAACAATGAAGATTAGCTCAATGTCCCTAATTCGCTCTTTGTCGAAGTTCGGCTCAGTGCCAAGAGCAGCTGTTGATAACCTTAGCCTATTTTTCATAATTCTAATTTAACAAGTGCATCTTGCTCACCTTGATATAAATACACTGGGACGATTTCATGTTTCCCATTATTTTCTCTAAGCTGAAAGTAATTTTCAGTACACTCATAAGAGTACGAGTTGTTTTCCCGGGGTATAATTTTTAGTTTATTCTCACCTTCATATTGAGAATAAAGTGTACCTTTTTCGAACGAAATGTTTAAAATTTTCGAATCGGAAGAACGATAACTTCCAACTAAAGATGCTGCTAGAGCCTTTGCTTTTTGACTATTTACTTGCTTAGGGGATAAATTTAGTTGTAGTGCTATCATGTCTAATAAAGCGGGGCCGGGGTGTTTTGTGTCGATGTTGGTTAAAGCTGTAGCGGTTAAATCTTCATTTGGGAAGTAGACATGCCATGAAAAAAAACCGGGAACCTGACCTTGGTGGCTAAAGCTATCTAATCCACTTATTTTGTATATATCTAAGCCATATCCATAATTCACATGCGCATTATTATTTAATAATGCCTTGGAGGTCATTAGTTCATAGTTTTCTTTTGAAATTACATGCCCTGACTTCAATGCATTTTGCCAAAGGTGCATATCAGCAAGTGTAGAAGCAATAGCCCCAGCAGAATAGATCCAACTACGATCAACATTCCATTGCCTTTCAGTTGAATCTTCCGGATCAATATACTTTTTAGGCTCATTACGAGTAGTAGTGTAGCCGTTTACTTTCCCAGCAGATGTTCCTTTAGTAATAACAAAAGTATTATCCATTTTCAGAGGTTTAAAAAATGTGTTTGACATGAACTGGTCATATGGAGTGTCAGAAGCAATTTCAATGACTTTTCCTAGAAAGACGTAACCCAAATTTGAATAACTATATTTTTTACCCGGCTCAGAGTTAAGAGGTTGTTTACTTATACTTTGTATAACTTGATCAATAGAAGCATATTTATCATAAATTTTACTGACTGAAGGATCCCCTAAGTAATCTGGCAGACCAGAAGTATGGCTTAAAATTCTATCAATCGTTAAATACCTAAACTCAGGGTTAATATCAGGAATAAATTGCGCTAATGTATCTTGTAATGATAGCTTTTTTTCTTCCGATAGTTTCAAGATCGCTGCAGCAGTAAATGTTTTCGTGACAGAACCTATTTGAAATATATCATCTACATTGAGGGGTCTCTCAGTATCAATATTTGCCAAACCAACCGCACCACTATAAATATGTTTACCTGACTGTTCTAATCTAACAACCATGCCAGGAGCTTCTGAAGAGTTATGGCACTGCATTAATTCAGCAAAATTGTGCTGTTGTGCAACAGCTTTTATTCCATACAACCCTACACAAAGACAAAAAAATATATTTTTTCCCATAAACTATGTTCCCTTAATCATTTAATAAATCTGTAAATAAAAAACAGAATGATTACACTTGTAATCAATGATATTACATATAGTAGCTGCTTGCAATTTAATAAAGAAAACCAATATTCAATAGCTTATTTAATTTTTTAATGAAGGTATATTTGCTTATAATGGCCAAGTGAATATAACAGCTTTATCAGAGGTCATTTATACCTTAACGTGGTAGCGTTCTTATCTTAGTATTTTCTATTAATAGTAAAAGGGTAAGTTAATTAAGAGTGTTATTAGAAGCGGAGGTTGTTTTTATATAAAAACTAAAAAAAACTTCTTTTATCATATTATTTAGATGGTACGAGTTAAATCAACTAGCCACTCAATGTCTATTTTATCGGGGTCAGATCAACCCCCTGCTTAGTGCCAAATTCGGACAGTGGTAACGCCGCAATATCGAGAGTATTAAGCATGCCTAAAATTAGCGAAAAATGCGCGCTGGCCAATTTTTAGACGTCATATTCATGATTACCCTTGTTATTTACTCGTACTACAATCTAAACTTTGTAAATATTGATTTGGCAACCCAAAGCACAATGGAGTAAATAAGCACCATAGCAAAAAGCATTCCCGACAACCCTAAAATAACAACATGAGTTGGAATTTCCTGTAAGGGTTTATTAACGTCAACGCCTAATACATCTCCCGTATAGTGTACTAAATACACGAATGAAAAAGTGGCTAAAAAAACTAGAAATGTATATAGAAAATAGCGAATTATTTTAGCTTTGAAATTCGGTGCCGAATCAAACCTGTAGTTAAACTTATTCAAGTATTTCCGAATCCCTCTAGGGCATATAATAGCTTGTTGAACAACATGTTGGTGGTTTATAACACACCCAAACGGCGTAAATCATACTCTGATAATTTCATCAATAATTACCTTTGTAAACATGTTATTGAAATAGTGCTAATTCAAAGCTTGTTATTTTGCATCAAAATGGCGGTTAATAATGTTATCGGGCAAAATTAGGAACCTACTCATCAAAACAAGAATAACTTTAACTTTTTCAGTGTCCGGTTCTCGCTCTAAACCGACTAATGAATACATGCAATTTGCAGATACTCAATACTTTAAAAACCTTTGCTACATTATCAAGCTGAAGAGTAACTCCAACAGCACACTATTTTGCTATTATTGGAGCTTGTTATTCTGTTTTTAAAACCATACCTTTCGATTGGGCAAATATTACTAGCGCAAATACTATTTCGGTTATCCCGCCAATAAAGGCGCCGGTTACAAAATTGGCATTTAATACAATACACAGCATGCCAGAAAACATAAGCGAAGCACCTAAAATCCAGTACACTTTCATGCCATATAAAGTGTTGAAAACTAAATAGCGAACACCAATTATCATCAGCATTATTGAATAAAACCATTCAGCTTGAAGTTTTGCTACGTAAAACGCTAAAAACAAACCAACAAATAAAATAATAGTGCTTTCTAAGGCCAATTTACCTAATGGGTTTTTAGGGTCATGATTGCCAGAGCGTTTAAGCGCTTTTGAAAGTAACATGGCTAAAGGATGTATAAACATGCCACCAAAAAACAAAGTAAGCATACTTGATTGATTTGAATGCAGTAATGCGACAAAGCCAGCTATACACCAAACCAAGCCAGACACTAATACACCGGTTCCACCACCGAAGTATGCGAGGTTCATATTTTGTTGCGCATCTTCAAACTTCATAAAATCCTTAATTTTAGAAATATCCCTAATTTAATATTATTGCATCGTTATTAGTTACAAATCGTTACTCGAATACACACTTAAAATAGGGAATTTATAATCAGTAAACGAGACTGTTACCGATTGTGTTTCGTTACCTTTAAAACCAAGTTTAAATTCCATTGGCATGAATCGGCTGCCGTCAGCAAAAAGTGCAAGTAAGTGCTCCTCGCCTAATTCGCGATTGCCCGACGATAAGTTAGTTAGCGTTATAACAGCCCAGCGTTCGCCCTCTTCATTACTCATTAATACATAATTAACGATTTTAAAATCCCCTTTTTTAGGGGTTATGTTGCTATCGTTTGCAAACGATAAGTGCATGCTATTTGGTACTGCACGGTCAACATTTAGCGCTTTGATAGAGTCGGCTTGGGTTGCCCACGAAAGCACCAATAAAATGATCACTAAGGCTTTATTCACTGTTAGTTCCTTTTTATTACCTAGTAAAATACCTAGTAAATTACGTAACAAATTACATAACAATAACTGTTTAAATTATATTCGCATTCCATACCTATTATGTAAACAAACAATCATCGCAATTTTATCCAGCGCTTTGGCTGCGCCACTACAGACTAAGCGCTCATTCAGTGTGCTTGCGCTACTTTAAGGTAATAACGAGTGATAAGAGTAAATAATTCAAAGCTAACTTAAAGTAAAAAGCGCGATTAAACAGGAGTATAAACGTATGGCAAACACACATAAAAACTCAACAATGGATTTATCTGATCCCAGTAATAGCATTCAAGTAAGAGGGGCGCGCGTTCACAACTTGAAAAATGTAGACGTTGATTTACCTCGTAACGCATTGGTTGTTTTTACAGGAATATCGGGCTCTGGAAAATCGTCGCTTGCGTTTGGAACGCTGTTTGCTGAGTCGCAGCACCGTTATCTTGATTCAGTATCGCCTTACGCCCGTAGGTTAATAGATCAAGTTGATGAACCCGATGTTGATTCTATTGAAGGGCTACCGCCTGCCGTTGCTTTGCAGCAGCAACGCGGCGCACCGTCGGTTCGCTCATCAGTTGGCAGCATAACAACTATTTCTAACGCGCTACGTATGCTTTACTCTCGTGCTGGCGATTACCCAGCTGGGCAGAGTATTTTATATGCCGATGCGTTTTCGCCAAATACGCCACAAGGTGCGTGCCCAGAATGCTCAGGAATAGGCCGAGTGTTTGAAGTAACCGAAAAGCTACTTGTGCCAGATGATACAAAAACTATTCGCCAGCGCGCTATAGCCGCGTGGCCACCAGCATGGCAAGGTAAAAATTTAAGCCGTATTCTTACTTCCCTTGGTTATGACATAGACACACCTTGGAACAAACTTTCTAAAAAAGCACGCGATTGGATTTTATTTACCGACGAAACACCTACTGTGCCGGTATACCCAGATTACACCTATGAGCAAACACAAAATGCGATAAAAAATAACGAAGATCCAAGCTACATGGGAACTTTTTCAAGCGCTAAACGCTTTGTTTTACAGTCTTTTGCTACCACGCAAAGCCCGCGTACAAAAAAGCGCGTATCGCAGTTTATGCAAATATCGCAGTGCCCTACCTGCCAAGGTAAAAAATTAAAACAAGCATCGTTAAGTGTTAAATTTGCAGGGCTCGATATTGGCGAGCTATCTCAACTTACATTAAACGAGCTTGCTAAAAAGCTAAGTAACGCCGCTAATACCAAAGTAAATAAAAATACAAAAAATCCAGAGCAAGCCATTGTTACGCAGCGCATTGCCAGCGATATTCTTACCCGTATTGAAGCACTAACCATGCTTGGTTTGGGATACTTGTCGCTTGAGCGCACAACGCCAACGCTCTCACCTGGAGAGCTACAACGATTGCGACTTGCCACACAAATTCGCTCTAAATTATTTGGGGTGGTTTATGTATTAGATGAACCTTCAGCGGGTTTACACCCTGCCGACACACAAGCATTACTAAAAGCGCTTGATGAGCTAATAGCGGCTGGCAATTCTGTATTTGTTGTTGAACACGATGTTAGCGTTGTTAAACACGCCGATTGGATTGTTGATGTAGGCCCTGATGCAGGTGTGCATGGTGGCGAGATTATTTACAGCGGCCCTGTTGAAGGGTTAAAAAAAATAAAAAACTCGCACACCGGTCGTCACCTTTTTGCTAAAAACACCAGTCAAGAGTCTACTCAAAACAGCGCGCAAAAAAAGAAGCAAAGGCAGCCAAAAGCATGGTTAAAATTGGCTGATATTGAGCGTAACAACCTTAAAAAACTCAATGCAGAATTTCCACTGGGTGTTATGACAACCGTTACTGGGGTTTCGGGCTCTGGTAAATCAAGTCTAGTAAGCCAAGCGTTAGTAGAACTTGTTTACGAAGCACTTGGGCAAAAAATAATAACGGAAGCGCCAACCGACGAAGCCGACTTACTCGAACAGGAGCTGCAAACACACACCAGCGGAAAAATCATTGAAGGTATAAATAATATAAGCCGCCTAATTACCGTAAATCAAAAAGCGATTGGCCGTACCCCTCGATCAAACTTAGCTACCTATACGGGTTTGTTTGATCACGTGCGTAAACTATTTGCTTCAACTCAAAAAGCGAAAGAGCGCCGTTACGATGCCGGTCGCTTTTCGTTTAATGTTGCTAAAGGTCGCTGTAAAAACTGTGAGGGCGTTGGCTTTGTGAGTATTGAACTGCTGTTTTTACCTAGTGTTTATTCACCTTGCCAAGTGTGTCATGGCAAACGTTATAACGAGCAAACACTTGAGGTTACATATCGTGATAAAAACATCAGCGATATTCTCAATTTAACGGTTGAATCGGCGCATACCTTTTTTGAAAACGAACCTGCAATACTGCGAGCACTCGATGCACTTATGCAAGTAGGTCTTGGGTATTTACGTTTAGGGCAACCTGCCACTGAGCTTTCGGGCGGTGAAGCGCAGCGTATTAAATTAGCAACTGAGCTGCAACGTGCGCAGCGCGGTAACACCCTTTATATTCTTGATGAGCCAACTACAGGCCTGCATCCATCGGATGTATCAATGTTAATGGCGCAGTTAAATAAATTAGTAGATGCTGGCAATACCGTTATTATGGTTGAACACGATATGCAAGTAGCTCGCAATAGTGACTGGGTAATTGATGTAGGCCCTGGTGCTGGTGAAGAAGGCGGCTTAATTGTAGCGCAAGGTTCACCCGAAAAAGTGGCAAGCGTAAAGGCGAGTAAAACCGCACCATTTTTACTTAAATAGTTAATGGGTGACGCTTTTAGTTGTATAAAAGCGTCATCTATATATGGTAGTTAACGCTGAAAATAACGGCTTGAGATAGATTAATTATCCAAAGTTCAGGTTTACTAATACATCCCGTTTTTATCTTGGTAACCAATCAGAAATAGCCTTACCTATTTCGTGCGGTGAATCCTCTTGAATATAGTGAATACCGCTTACGGTTACCTCAGTTAGGTTTGGCCATGTGCGCACAAAATCTCTTGCGTAACCAACTAAAAAAGCACCTGGATCTGCATTAATAAATAGCTTTGGAATATCGTGAGAGTTAGCTAAAAAGCTCGCATAGCTTTTTACTAAAGCAACGGTATCGGCAGGCTCTCCAGCAATGGGCAGTTGGCGAGGCCCTGCTAAAATTGCACGGCGATCTTCTCCTGAATTAATAAAGGGTCTACGATACTCATCATGCTCTGCCTGCGTTAATTTGCGTGCAATGGTCGCTGGTAATATTGTTTCAATAAAAAAGTTATCATCAAGCACCATTTTTTCACCCTCAGCAGAGCGCATAGTGCCAATGGATCCGTGTAAATCTTTAGGAAAATCGTCCCATGTTGGAAAGTCAGTAACAATTGCTTCCATAAAGGCAATGGCTTTTACTGCATCACGATGTGTATTAGCCCAGTTAAAGCCAACACCAGAGCCCCAATCGTGTAGCACCAAGGTAACGTTATTATTTACACCCAACGCTTCTAAAAGTGCAAATGTGTATTTGCTGTTTTCAGCAAGTGAGTAACTGCCCTCATGGGTGTTATCTAACTTTTGCGAATCTCCTAATCCAATCATATCAATAGCAATTAAACGCCCTTTTCCTTGCAAATAGGGCATAACGTTTCGCCAAAGGAAGCTAGATGTAGGGTTACCATGTAAAAATACAATAGGATCACCTTCGCCTTCATCTATATAAGCCATTTTTTTATCTAATACAGTTTTAAACTTTTTTGCATAACGTAATGTTTCTGAATCATACTTCATTTAATTATATCGCTTTATTTAACTGATGAGCTGGCGGTAAATCCTCGCTCATCTAATTTGTGTAATATTCGAAGTAGATTAACTAATTTCGAGTTAATATACATGACTGAGTCACACAATAAATGAGAGCGCTTAATTTGTCACTATATTTATATGATCGAATCACATATAATTAAGTTTATGAAAAATGAAAAATATATATCAAATTTAATCGGCACGTTTGCTACTTCTGTTTCTAATGACATTGAAAAACAGATTGCTGAATTAGGCGGGCGAAGCCTAAGCCACGAAGCGGCACTGGTCACTATTTACAATCATCCGAATGAAACCATTGATGTACTAAGCAAGGTTTTAGGCTTAACGCATTCTGGTGCAGTTAGATTAATAAATACACTTGAAAAAGAAGAACTTGTAGAAAGGCGAAAGTCAGTAAAAGATGCCCGCTCTGTTGTTTTATGCGTAACGGATAAAGGGAGTAAAAGGGTTGAACTAGTACTAGGCAGCAGAGAAACAGCCACCTCTAAAATACTAAACAACTTTAATGATGAACAAAAACAACGCTTTTTTAGTTTGATAGAAATAGCACTTGGCAGCCTAACAAGCGAGCAGGTAGAAGCACGTAAAATATGCAAATTATGTAACGAAGGTGTATGCCGTAAACAAGGCTGCCCGGTAGAAAACTCAATTAAGTAACTAATTACTTCATGCATCTGCCCACTATAAACGTATTAAATTATTTGCTTTAATACGTTAGCGATCAAAGTGTTAGCTTTTTAAAAAGCGTTCTATTTTAGGTTTTACCGTAACCGACATTATCAGCATTATAGTTAAACCTATTGGTAATGCGGCTAATAACCCTTCAGCCCATCCAGTTACAAATACACGCATATCTGCATAGCCAATATTATTAGTAGCGGTAACAAACGCCATCACCGACTCCATGATCAGCGCCATAAAAACACTAATAACTAAATTACGTTTTAGCTCGCTACTAGTAGGCAATAACTTATTAACTAGCTTATGCATTAAGGTCAGCATTACAAAACCAACAGGCGCCATAACCAATACTGCACTTATAAATGAGGTAAACCAGTCGGCATAAAAATGCTCTGTAACACCCACATTCACATAAGTCATAATGCCAGTTAGAGTACCGCCGATTAGAGTGATAATACTTACCATAACCAGTATTTTATAAATTACAGGTGTTTTTATAGGCTCAACCATTACTGGATTTGCTGATACGGGTGTACTCATTTTTGGGCATGCCTTAAGCGTTAAATAGATGATAAAATCAACTATAACAAATTAATTGATAATATCAACTACTTTAAATTGGTTGGACCGCCTAAGATTAAAAGTAGTGGTAGCACTCGATGCAACCACTACTTTATGAGTATTTAAATTTATTCTGATTTATTAGCTATTTTTTGAAGATTCTCATGAATTTTAAATAATACAATTAATAGCTCACACCAGATGCGCGCACCAATTGCCCCACCAACAATTATGGCCAAACCACTAATGAAACCACCACCATACTTAGCAAACATTGTTGTTACACCTGAGATCAAAGTACCTATTAAAATTAACCAGTAAACGAATGTAATTATTTTTGGGGTTAACATTGAATCAAAAAAGAATATATCTTTCATTTTAGTCCTTTATAACTCCGTTTAAGAATACTAGTTTAGCGGAGTTAGAAACTAAACTAGTAATATAGAATTTTTTATTACTTATTTAAACTATCTAGCTCTTTTTCAAGATCTTTCATCGCTTTTTGGGCTTTAAACTCTTCGTAAAGCGCTTCGCGTGAACTAGGATCTAGACTCTTACCAGATTGAGCTACTAGGTTATTAAATGTTTCTTGTGTATTGCTCATTACAACGAATGTACAAAGTTGCTTTACCCCGTCTAATTTAGCAAATGCAACTTCTTGTGGCACAGCACCCACAAGGCTTTGCTGTGCAACTTGCTTACTTACTTGCTCAAAAGTTCCACCAACGTTTAGCTCATCATTACTTTGTGCTTTACGTTGGTATAGCTTGTCCATAACGCTTGCTTTAACCTGTATTTGCTGAGATAAATCGGCGCGAGCAGCTGCAATTGCTTGTGCTCTGTCGGTTGACATACTGCCTGACCAAGGTACGCATGACGACGATGCTAAACCTTTATCAGACACAGGTAATAACACCCAACTTGGTACTGAATCATTTTTTGCTAACGGCTCCGACTGTGTTTTTTCAGTGCTTGAACACGCACCTAATGCTAAAGCGGCTATTAGAGGTAATAACTTTTTCATTTTAAATTCCTTTCAATTGCTTTTGATAATAAGCGGTGCGTTTTACCACTTTTTGTAAATAGTTACGGGTTTCTTGCGCAGGTAAATTGTTAACCATTAGGGTGTAAACCTTCTCAGCTGACATTGCATTAGCTGCAATACTTGCTTGGTTCAGTGATTTAGAGCCACTCAGCGTTTTGGCTACGTTACCTGGGCCAGTATTATAAGCGGCAATACTCATGTAAATTCTTGATTGCACATTACGTACATTTTTAAAGTAACGATTACTTAAAATATGCACATAAGTGCTGCCTGCTTCTACGTTATTATCAGCCTGAAATAAGTACTCAGGGCTAAGTAATAGCGGTTTACCTTGCAAAAAATTGCTCACATCTTTACCCGCTGAAGTAGGCACTATTTGCATTAAACCAAAAGCAGGAATTGGCGAGCGTGCAAGCGGATTAAAACTCGATTCGGTATGTATAATTGCCAATAACAGTGCGGGATCTAAGTTATAACGCTTGGCTTGCTGTTGGACTTCTGGTAGATAACGTTTTGCTTGGTTCGAAAGTGTATTATCGGGCAATTTATAGCTAATTGTTACTCTGTCTTTTTGTTTAGTTATTACAGGTGCCTTTGCAGTGAGCACCTCTTTTACAATCTCTGTAGAGAGCACCGTTTGCTCGACTATTTTTTTAGCTTGAGTCGTTGTTGGTGACTTACTTTGCTCAACTTTTTTATTTAAAGGCTTACCCGTTGAGGTAAAGTTTTTGCTGTTTATTGTGTTATTTGCCGCAATATAAACGGGATCATTTGAAAGTGTTTTATTTACCGTTACTTGTGAAAGCTCATTTAATTGCTGCTTTGCATATTCAACTGCTTGCTCGTCGTTTTGGCTGTTTAATAACTCAACAACGACTTCACCACTTTCGAAATTTACACTCGTGCGTTTATTTAGATCATCACTGTATTTAACCCACACTGTTGAGCTTGGCAGATTTGGATCTTGCCACTTTTGGGTTACTTGTTCTAAATATGCATTTTGCGCATTATGCCAAGCACTTACAAACGCTTCAAATTCTTGCTTTTGCTGTTGTTCGTACTGACTAAACTCACTTTGACGCTTTTTTAAAAAAGCCTCAAATTCGGCTTCTTCACTTGTTTGAGCTAAGCTATTTAAGCTCATAGTTAAACAAGCTAAAGCGCTAATTTTTAGTAGTATTTTAACTTTTGAGTGCATTTTTATATCCCTATAAAATTAAAAATAACTACTTAAATCATCAGCAGATAGATTATCAAATTCAGTTTGAGCAGCTAAGTTTAAACGCTTACAGTCTATGCTTTCACATCGCCGGGTTAACGAAATTACTTGCTTATAGCGCTTATTAACAAACCAGGTTTGTGCAACTGAGGCTCTCGCTTCGTCGAGTTTTAGCTCACTCGCTTTTAAATATTTATCGAGATAGCTTAAACGTTGCTCCTCTGGCGATTGATCCGCTGCTAATGCTACTGCATCAGACATCGTTGTAGGGTGATTCAATGCAACTTGCAATAAAGGGCGTAAGTTTGCTTTATCTTTTTGGCTACCAACTTGCCAAGCCGCTCTAATGGCAAGTCCAGCTTCGTTAATATCTTGCGCGGCAGGTGTTACAACACCAGTACAAGTTAACCATTCTTGCTGTTTTTCTTGCTCATAGTCCGTAATTTCAGCGTCAATAAAGCTTACCGACTCTGGCAAAGTAATATTGAGCTTATTAGCTAAAGTATTTTTAATAATACGACGATCAGGCAAGGTCAATGCATTTCGACATGCCTGCTCAAGCGCATTTTTTGCACTCGATTTTAACGCCATTACTCGGGCGTATTGACCATTAGCCTGACTTTTAAAAAAAGCAGTTTGTTGTTCAATGGTTTGCTCTGAGTCGAAAGTGGCCGAAGCCACCAACGAAAGCGCTAAAATAGGTGCTAGCATTAAAGTTCCTTTTCGCTCGCTACTTTACCTGATGCACCTTGGGGGTTAGCCGCTTTTTCGTTTAACCCACCGTGTGCTTTTATTTTGTGGCCGTAGTGACTTACACCGTTAACAGTTTGGCCATTATTACCTTCCATCTCTTTAGCTGCTTTGCGTGCCGTTGCCTCTAAGCTTGGCGCATAAACAGCTACGCTGTACTGCCAAAATCCATCATCACTTGCAAAACTTTTAACACTTACACCAGGTGGTAATTTACCTTTTGCAACGGTTGAATAATCGTCAGATGTTTTTAATTGATTTAAAAACGTACTGCGATCTTCTTCAAGAATTTCTACTTGTTGCGGATCATTTAAGTATGGGTCATCGTACTCAAACTGTTTAGTACCTTCCATTTGCTTTTCGTCAAAACTACCTTGCCAATACACTTTTTCACCTTGAATAGTGGCAAGCAACGCAGAACGCGCACGTGTTTGCGATTGCGATTTAGCAACGCCTTTAAGCTTACGAGCAACATTGCTGTTTCTATTTTGACGTGCAATTGCAGAGCCATAACCTAAAACGATAACTTCGCCAGTATCAGCGTTAGTAAGTACTTTGGCGCCAACCGGTGGTAAAACACCACTTTTAACATCACTGATTACTTGTTGGAAAATTACATTCGGTTCAGTAGTTACCGCTACGGCACCACGATTACCTTTAATTTGTGAACGTGTTTTAGGCGTTGAAATTAAGCTTACACGTACGCCTTTATCATCAATGTTGTCGTAAACGTCATAAGTAACAAAGCCCGCTAACGAACCCGATACAGACTCTTTACACGCCTCCATCATATTAGTTTGTTCGTTTGCCGTACCTTCAACGCCCGTATCAATAACATCCATTCTTGCAGACACTACATTGCTACATTGATGTTCAACACCTTTCATATTTTCAATTAATTGTTTTTTCGCAATTAAATAAGCTTGATTATAAGCACCGCGTTTAGACAGCAAAGTCGCATTCATATTTTCGTAGGTGTTATAACTAGCACTACCAATAGATAAAATACCGGTGCCACTACCAACTTGAATCATTTTAATACCGTCTTCGTTGTCATCCATCAGTGCCTGATGAGCAACAGCAACTGCAACGCTTGTATCTTTTGCAACCACTACATCGCCAGAAACTTCGGCTTGTTCAGCACCCACTACTTGCGCGCCTGGGCGAGCAGGTATCATATCTGTTAAGCTAAATTCTTCCTCTGCGATTGCAGGCATAGCTAAAACCATTGCTAATGTTAATATTTTTAATTTCATCATCTATCCTTATTTGTACCTGAGTGTAAAGTCGTCTTCGACTGTAATTTTTGAAAGGCTTTTTGCTGTTATTGTCATTAACGCCTGATCAAGCGCATGAGCAAGTTCCCCGGTGCTACCTTTAAATCTCAGGCTTGCTACGGTATATTTTTGCTGTTTATGTATAGATATATCGCTTACGCCACCTAACGTACTTAACACATCATGCAATTTTTCTGGTTGCGTTAGCTTATTGCTTGGCAACATGACTTCACGAACCAAGCCCCCTCTTGCAACTACTTGAGTAAATGCATTATTAAGGGCTTTATGAAGCGCTTTTGATTGTGACTCGCTCGCCAAATGTACTGCCATTAAATCTTTTTCTACGTAAGGAGCATTAGGCAACGACATAAATGAAGGATCGTTTTTCCACTGACCATAAATGTTTCCAGCTAAATCTCTAACGTCAGCACTTAAATAAAGTTGTCTGTTGTTAGCGCGCTTAATCACTTCAGATTTTGCATAAATAACTAAACTAGCCGCGTTACCAACTTCAATTCCTTGCTCGTTTAACCAAACTTTTAGTTCTGTTTTTAATGGTTCAGGCGCAATAACTTGCACTCTAGGTGAACCAATCATGCTCAGTAATTTAGATGCTTTTTGAATAAGTGGTGCTTTTTCTACAACAGCCATAACGGTGACTTCCACACCACCATTTTGCAGTTCTCTGGTTTGCAGGGTTTGCCATTCTTTCACAAGCCCTTCACTATGACTCGAAAGCTGTTGCCCTATTAACTCTTGTATGTTTGTTGATTCGTTACCGTCAACAATATTCATACTTGTACTTGATGATTGCGTATGCTGCTGAGTAAGCCACACACCTACAACTTGCGATACAGCACGTTGCAAAGCATCTTGTTCTGCAATCGTCAGTGCTGTTTTACCTTCTTTTTTCCAGCCTTGGCCTATTACTGTCACACTAATATTTTGAGTGGTTTGTTGCCAGCTTTGCTCTTGCGGCTCTCCTAACTCTTGCGGGTTAAGGCTTACAGTCATGCATGTGTCGTTACCACTGAGTGTAGGCGTTGAGTAATTTAAAGGAACGGCACCAGCACTCAAACCTTCCATCATCATAGTCCGTTGTTGCTCATATAAGCTGGCGGCATCATTATCTAAACTTGTTGTTAAATGTTGCTGCGCACTTTGGGTTGTTAGGCTTTTATTACCTTTAATAAAACTTATAAGCTCAGCACTAGCCTGGGTTTTTGCACCCGAAATAGCCGTACTACCTCGTCCATATGCACATGCCTGTGTTTGTAGCGTACCATCAGACAATACATCCACTTGAGCTTGCGCACTCAAGGAACATAATGCTAATAAACCAAGCTTTTTGATCATGTACGGCTCTCCAAAAAGTCAGCGGGAGTACCGACCGATACAGCAAATATTTTTGTACCATTTGACGGTCGATAAATACCATTTTCAGCTTTGTTTTTAACATCATCTGCTGCATCGGAGTCTTTCCAACGAATAATTTCACCATTTGCACTACTACGCGAAGGGTTAACATTCGCAACGCCAATCGGTTCAACAAATCCTGCCTCATAGCTAAAAACTATCATTGTTTCGTTAGGAAGTACGCCTGCATTTTGACCTCTATCTAAACTAATTTTGTTCCCTTTAATACCTAAAACTTGCGCTGTGGCAGGCATTTCACTCAACATACGGGTAAGCAAAATATCAATACCACGCGATCCCATATCGCTGAGTACTGCATTTACATGAGCACTTTGATCAAAGTGAAAACCTGCGACGTAGCGTCCGCTTACAGTCGTAAATTTTAACTCCGAGCGATCACGTACATCTTCAGATTTAACGCGAATCTTTCCTAAATTAGGATGCGATAGCTTTTCACGTGTTTGCGGATTTATCACACCGGTTGTTAGCTCTAATGTGTAATCGGCCCAATCTGTAATCGCGCCTTCAGTTTTTAGTGTTCTTAATGAATCAATTTTTACCACAAAATCGGGGATTAATGCTTTAACTTCGGCACGTTTGGCCGCTGTTTTTACGCCTTGCTGTTGTAAAATTAATTGTTGTTCCTTTGAAATAGCATCATCATCACGCGTTACTATTCTAAAGCGATTAATTCCTGCAAATTGATTTTCGAGCATTAGCAATAAGTTTTGGTTGTCAAACTCGCGCATAGCATCAACACCAATACCACTGCCATTTACACCAGCTAAATCAAAGTACATGCGTACAATTGGTTTTTTAAGCGGACAACTATCTGTTTCTGTATTTGCATCAAACGTGCAACGCTCTAAACCTTGGGTATCAAAATATGCAGGCATAGCTATATCCGCGTCATTAAATATATAAGCACTTTTGGCTATTACGGTATTCGAGGCGTTGTTACTAACCAACCCTGATTGTGTAGCACTTCCTTGTTTAGGTGAAGAGTTACAACCTGCTAATAAGGCGAGTGTAAATGCTGATAGAGTTAAGTTTTTTATTAATTTCATTACCATTCCTAAATATCGAACAGCCACTGACTAGCAGGCGCTTTAAGTTGTTGTATTAAATTGTTAATCGCTTTTTGTTTTGCATTTTCTTGTGTCGTGGCACTTTCCTGCGCAAAAAGATCCTGTTGTAGTAATACTTTGAAAGGACTTGAACTTCGCGTAAGCGCTAGAGTTAAAATAACTTTGGCTGAATAATTATTATTAGATTTGGCGTACTGCCAACGTATTTGGGGACGCATCCATAAACGTGTATCGCCGCTATGTGGGAGTGCATTATTTAGTGCTGATTTAATTTCGCTAATATTATTAGCACCGATCACATCACAAGAAACAGCATTTAATGCTTTTGCTTGCTCATTCAATAAATTATTTAAAGTCGATTGAATTAATAGCTTAGGCCCAGAAAGGAGCTCTAATACTGCTAGCTTTTTTGCCGCAACATCAAGACCTCCACTATTTTTAAGTGCCCAAATGAAACGCTGTTCGTTGTCATTTTTTGGCGCAGAGATACGAGAAAGTTTTAATAAATCAGATTTTAGGTTTTTAACTAAAGCCGATTTTTTAACTCCCATTTTTAAAGCAAATAAGTTATTTTGCTCAAGCGTATTTAACTCCTCTAGTCCAGTTAATGTAAACGGTAAACTAGTTAAGGTTGTTGCTTGTTCAAAATAATTGCTTGCTTGGTTGTCCTGCTGTATGAGCTTTTGTAATTGCTGCGTACTTACATCAACGCTTAGTTGAGTAGTAATATCGGCTATAGCCGCTTGCTTTGCAGCTAAGCGACTCTCACCAATCCCAACCGCAGTAATATATTCATCACTTTTTTGCGGTTGAGTTACCCAATCTGGCCAGTTTTGAGCTGAGCAGCTAAAAGCACATGCTATAAAAAAAGCAAAAATGCTTGTTTTCATTAACCTTTCGCTTCTTGCTCAAGTTGTAACTCATTTATTGCAGTAATTGTGGCTTGCTCAAGTTCTATAATTTCGTTTGCTTCAAGCGCTAACGCAAGTTGATCTTTTGCTTTAATAAGAGCTGTGCCTATATCTTTAGGATCCTCTTCTTGCTCAGCATTCTCTTCATCGCTTGAAAGCCATGAATTGACAAGATTTCCACCCATTTTTAAAGCTGTTACTTTGGCTATGACAGTGCTGTGCTGGCTTAAAATATAAGCAGATTTAGCAATCTCTACCGTTAAATCAGTCGCAAGTTCAACATTTTGCTGATAAATACCTTCGTTCGCTAAGTTATAAGCTGCTATTTTATAACCAATTTCTTCATCTTTATTCTTTGCTCCTGCGTCAAACTCTTCGATTGCAGCTTGAAGTTGCTCTGGTGTCGACTTTTGATGGGCATATAAAAAGGCTTGTACATCACGGTAGTTATCAGTTTGAGTGCGGTATTCACCCATAACTTTTCGTTGACGCTCAAGGATAATAGCTGACATATTTAAAAATTCGTCAATACCTACCTGTACAGCCACCGGGTGAAAATAACCAAGTGTATCCATTCGAGTAGTCAACTCAGCAACTGCAGTATTGCGGTCTAAATTAGCAGAAGTACTAGTATCGGTTGTTGAAACACAACCAGTAAAAAGAGGTACGAAAATAAGTGCGGATAGAATAGCTTTTTTCATGAGGTAATTCCCTATACATTAAAAAGGCAAGAAAGCACAAAGCTAAGCAGTTGACTTGATTCATTCTTCCTTGAATATGAGATTAGAATTACCGAATTTGTAAAAAAATGCAACACGGAAAATTAATAAATTTATATTACCAGCAACAAAAAAACAAACAAATGTAACCACGACAAGGCGTTCAGCTTAAGTTAATACTTTTGTCTCATTTTTGTATGATAGCTCTATTTATTTAGTTTTATATAAAAAACCTTGCAAACTGTACAAATATTGCTCAACCACATTTATTATTAATCTTGAATAATTAGTCCAACGATAACCACACACCTACAGCAACCATTAAGCTACCAGCAATACGGTTCATCCATTTTATATTATCGCCACGGGCTAAAAATAAACGTAAGCTTTTACCGCCTGTTGCATAAGCCAACATGCTTAAAAACTCGGTGGTCATTATAACGCCAAGCAATACTAAAAGCTGAGGGGCTACTGCATGCTCAACACTTATAAAGGGCGGTAATAGTGAGATCATAAACGCCCACCCTTTAGGGTTAGCAATTGCGGTTACGAAACCTTGGGTAAATAGCGACTTCCGACTTACGTCAATTGGCTTTGAGGTATCGACCGACATTTTTCCTTTGGCTCGCCACATGTTAACGCCAATATAAATTAAGTACGCACCGCCTACCCACTTTAAAATAGCGAACGCATCCGGATAATTTAGCATTACGCTTGCAACGCCTAATACCGCAGCTATAGCAACACTTGCTACACCTAACAGCTCGCCTATCATCATCCATAATGTG
The DNA here is from genome assembly GCF_011378685.1 of Pseudoalteromonas sp. C8. Lineage (NCBI taxonomy): Bacteria > Pseudomonadati > Pseudomonadota > Gammaproteobacteria > Alteromonadales > Pseudoalteromonadaceae > Pseudoalteromonas > Pseudoalteromonas sp. C8. The sequence continues at coordinate 143,812 of NZ_WTKT01000009.1, read as the reverse complement.
CGGCGCACGCCAATGCTCATACCGAGTGTCATGGCAAGGGTCATACACATACCTGGCGTTATCGACACAAAAAAGAAGGTAGGAATAAAAACCGCAAGTGCTGCTACATCAATCATTAATTTACTCTCATATTAAAAGCAAAAACGCGGCTATAAGTAGCCGCGCTGTTGCTTACTCATGTTTATTACTATTGCCCATCACTTACCAAGGGTTCAGTAATAACCTCTACTGGCTCTGCTGTATCATTTAACAAATACTTATCTAACCACTGTTCTTGTTCCCACAATACATGCAATAAGCTTTTACGCGCACGGTAACCATGTGCTTCATATGGGAGCATTACTAAGCGAGCATCTTTACCTAAACCTTTTAGGGCTGCGTACATGCGCTCACTTTGCATTGGGAAAGTGCCAGAATTAGGATCTTCCTGACCGTGGATCATCAGCATTGGTTCGTTAATTTTTTCAGCATGAAAAAACGGCGACATATTAGCGTACACACTTTGTGCTTGCCAAAAATCACGCTCTTCTCCTTGAAAACCAAACGGTGTTAATGTGCGGTTATACGCGCCACTACGAGCAATACCTGTTTTAAATAAATCGCTATGAGCCAATAAGTTAGCAACCATAAATGCACCATACGAGTGCCCTGCTATGGCAATTTTATCTTTATCAGCAATGCCTTTTTTAACCAATACATCAACAGCTGCTTGCGCGCTTGATACTAGCTGTTTTCTAAAGTTATCGTTTGGCTCACTGCCATCAATACCCACTATTGGCATTTTAGGGTCGTCAAACACGGCAATCCCTTTGGCAAGGTAAGGCATAGGACCCCAATAGCCAATGTAGGTAAATGCATAAGGCGATTCGCGCACTTGCGATGCTACGGCTTTATCTTTGTATTCAAGTGGGTAAGCCCACATAAGCACAGGTAACGGGCCTTGTGTTTTATCGTACCCTGGTGGTAAATAAAGCGTACCCGAAAGATCAACACCGTCGTCGCGTTTATAACGTAATTGCTCTTTAGTTACCCCTTTAAATGCAGGGTACGGGTGCTCAAATGTCGTTAACTGCGTTAGCGTGTCGTTATCTAAATTGCGTATAAAAAAGTTAGGTTGCTCAGTTTTAGATTCACGAATAGTAATAAATCGCTCACCTTCGTCGTCAAGCAGTGCGCGTACACGCTCGTAGTATGGCGCTTCTGATTGCCATAAACGCTTGCTGCTATTTGTTTTAACATCGTATTGATCTAAAAACGGCACATTACCTTGCTCTGAAGCACCATTACCGCGCAGGTAAATATAACGCCCGCCTACAATTTTAATCACGTTTGCGCCTAAATCGTTGCGCTCGTAAATTGCATTACCTGGATCTTTATACGCATCGTTGTAACTACGCTCTGAAAACAAAACGCGGTTTCTGTCGGCATTTCGTGGTTGTACTATGTAAGTACGTACTTGGCGATCGCTAAAGCGCCAGTCTGTCAGCATTGCTACGTTTTCGTTGCCCCACTCCATTCCTGCATAACGGCGTTCTACTTTGGCAAATAATTTAGGCTCGCGTTTAAATGGTGCACGCAAGCTGTAAACATAATCATGATGCTCAACGTCAGTTTTCATGTCGCCGCCATCTTGCGCCTCGGCCCAAATAACTTCAGCGCCCTGATCGGCTCGCCATTCAAAATTACGGCGGCCTGTGCGTACGCTGTCGTAACCTTGTGGAATGTTATCGGCAAGTGGTTGTTTTGCCAGCTCTGCTAATGCATAGCCGCGCATGCCCCATATTTGCCACGTGCTTGCAAAGCGGCTGTAAGGCACTTGATACGAAAACGGCTCATTAATACCGGCGACTAATATATTGGTAGAATCAGGTGATACCGAAAATGATTTAAATAAAGAAGGGCTACCTATTGCTTGAGTATTACCATCAAGCGTTATGTAAGCCAATTGCCCTTGACCGTAAAACTTAAATTGTGCTTCATCAAACGGGCTTGTTAATAAATTTTGGTAAGTACGTGCTGGTGCTTTTTCGCCAGTACTTTGTTGAATAACAGGCACTACATTTTGGCTGTTATTTTCAAGCCTTGGTTTACCAAAATTAACAGCAAGATTTGCAACAATGGCGCTGCTATCTGGCAGCCATTTATATGGTGAGGCAGTTAGTACCGAATTTAACGCAGCACTAGTTAACTCTTTTGCTTGTTTGGTTTCAACGCTGTAAAGCCATAAGTTGGCTTGGGTTGGTTGCTCAACAACAAAGGCTAAATATTTACTATTAGATGACCATTTAGGTGAGCGAATAATGCCATTAGGTAAGTTGTTAATACTGATAACCGACCCGCTTTGAACATGCTTTAGCTCCACGGCACTAAATTTGGCACTCACACGAGAGCGCGAAAAATTAGCGGGGTTTAGCTTAATACCAGCAAGCTTAAGCTCTTCTTTTGCAAGTTCATCAAGGGTTACTACACGTTTGCGTTCAAAAAGCGCTAGCCACTGGCCATCGCTCGATAAGTAACTAGTGGGTGCTAACTTAGCGTCAACCAATGCTGCAAGTTCAGGTGATGGGGTTTGATAGCCCTGCTCGGCGTAACTTGTTGGTACTAATGCCGCACAACAAATAAAGGCAACTAACAGCCTAAAAGCGCTCATGTTTTTATCCTTTTGTTATTTTTACTCTTATAAGCGTATATAAACACGTTTTGCTTTGTTCATAAAGTATTAAGGTAAGTTAAACACCTCTAAAAGATGACTTAATAGTGCTGATTAAGCTAAACTACAGCGCTATTTATTCACCACTGCGGTACTTAAAATACAATGCATAACAAAGCCAAATCAGTCACCATTTTTGATGTTGCAGAGCGTGCTGGTGTATCAAAATCAACCGTATCCTTGGTACTTACCCAAAGCGATAAAGTGGGCAATAAAAGTAAACAAAAAATACTAAAAGCGATTGATGAGCTAGGTTACGTTTATAATCGTGATGCCGCTGCTATGCGCTCAAAGCGTTCTAACTTAGTGGCCATAGTAATAAACGATTTAACTAACCCAGCTATGGCACACCTTGCTACCAGCCTACAACTTTTGTTAAACGACAACGGCCTACAAGCCATGATTGTAAGCAGTAATAATAATCTTGAACTACAAGCAAACGCAGTTAAAAACTTAAAAGAATACAACGCTGCTGCATTTATTATTTGCCCCGTTGCTAATACTTGCCCCAAATGGCTTGATACGCTCAGCGCGCAACACAAAGTAATTACCGTAATGAGCGAAGTGCCCTTTAGCGCAGCTCCTTGCGTATTACCCGACTATAAAAAAGCCAGCCACGTAGCCAGTATGCATTTGCTCTCACAAGGCGTGACAAACATTGCATTTATAGGCAGTGAACTTACTTTAAGTGATTCACAAGCACTACAAAGTGGCTTTAATACCGCTTGCGCGCAGCACAGCATTACACCATTAGCACCCATTCACTGCGCAGTAAACACAGCCATTAGCGCTAAAAATGCATTTATGGAAGCATATAAACACAACCCAACATTAAACGCAGTGGTGTGTGCAAACGATATTATTGCTCAAGGTGTTATTGCCGCTACCAACTCATTAACACATCACTGTATTAAAGTAGTGAGTTGCCACCACATTCCTAATAGCGCGGTTGTAAATGATCACTTAACCACCGTGGCTATAAGTACAACCGATATAGCCAAGCGGTGTCTTTTAATACTGCAAGAGCTACTACAAAATACAGCCCCGCCAGTAAAAACACTGGTAAATGTAAACTTACAAATTAGAGATTCTAGCCAATGAAAAAAGTGCTGGTAATTGGCTACGTATGGCCAGAGCCAAATTCGTCTGCTGCGGGAACGCACATGATGTCGTTATTAAATGCATTTAGAGCGCAAAACTGGGACGTTGAATTTGCAACGCCCGCGCAGCGCACCGATCACATGGAAAACCTTGACGACTTCGGCATAACCAGCCAAAGCATTGCATTAAACTGCGACAGCTTTGACGAATACGTTAAAGCCTATAATCCAGATATAGTAATGTTTGACCGTTTTATGATGGAAGAACAATTTGGCTGGCGCGTCGATAAACATTGCCCACACGCAATTAAAATTCTCGATACCGAAGATTTACAGTGCCTGCGTAACGCTCGCCACGAAGCGTTTAAAGGTGAGCGTGACTTTACAACCAGCGATTTACACTCAGACATAGCAAAACGCGAAATTGCCGCTATTTTACGCTGCGACCTGAGCTTAATTATTTCAAGTTATGAAATGAGCCTGCTAAATAGCGTATTTAAAATAGAGCCAAGCTTATTACACCATTTACCGTTTATGGTTGATTTAAGCTCACTGCCTACAAGTACAAAAACGTTTGAGCAGCGCCAGCACTTTATGACAATAGGTAACTTTAGACACGCGCCGAATTGGGATGCTGTACTTTACTTACAAAAAATATGGCCACTTATTCGCAAGCAACTCCCAAAAGCAGAACTACATATTTATGGCTCTTACCCACCACCAAAAGCCACGGCATTAAATAACCCTAAAACCGGTTTTTTAATAAAAGGCTGGGCCGATAATGCGTTTGATGTAATGCAAAGTGCGCGTGTATGTCTAGCTCCACTGCGCTTTGGTGCAGGCATTAAAGGTAAATTGCTTGAAGCCATGATTATGCAAACACCCAGCGTTACCACTAACATTGGCGCAGAGGGCATGCATAACGATTTACCTTGGCCTGGTAAAATAGCCAACACAGCCGATGACTTTGCCAACGCTGCCATTGAAATGCACAACAATCAAAGTGACTTTAAACAAGCGCAGCAAGATGGTAATACACTCCTTAATACGCTGTACGATAAAGCCCAATTAAGCGCAGCGTTAATTAAAAAAATTGATTCAATAAGTTGCGATTTAAGCGCTCATCGCGAAAAAAACTTCACAGGCAAAATGCTCAAACATCATACAATGCGCAGCACTCAATACATGTCGCAATGGATAGCTGAAAAAAATAAAAAATTAGATTAAAAATGACTAGACACACACCAATTAGTGTTTAAAATCGCGCCCATCAAACGTGGGCAGTTTTAGCTGTATTGTCTATATTTTTAGCTTAGTTATCGCAATATTTGGTCCAAAAAGATTTGAAAACTGCAACCTTTACAGAAAAACGCAAATTTATCGTTAAATTGGGTAAAATGCTTCACAAGTATGGCACCCCAGCCTACCGCCTAGAAGCCCACCTAATGGAAGTGGCTACTTACTTAGGACTTAAATCGTCATTTGTTATGTCGCCAACCTCTGTAACGTTTGTTATTTGGACCGATGGCCACGAAGATGAGTACACCCACGTTGCACGTGTAGACCCTGGCGATCACGATTTAGGCTCACTTGCCGACACCGACGACCTTGTAAACCAAATGCTTGACGACAAGCTAAGTTTACAAGAAGTTGATGCGCAGCTAGACGCAATTTTTGTGATGCCAAACCCATATAATAAATTAACAACGGGCGTTGCCTTTGCAACTTCTGGTGGTGCGTTTGCTATGTTAATGGGTACTAGCTGGACTGATGTTATTTGGTCATCGCTGCTTACTTTAGTCGTTTATGTGTTTGTGCTTTGGTCTGGTCGCTCAAAACGCGTAGCTCACATGCTTGAGCCATTAGTTGCCATAATATCAGCAGTACTTGCATGTGCAGTAAGCGTTTATATAACGCCTGAAATAAATATACGCTTGGTGGTACTTTCGGCCATTATTGTATTTATACCCGGTTTAGCACTTGCGCTTGGTTTAGCAGAGCTTGCAGCGCGGCATTTAGTGTCGGGCACAGCAAGGGTAATGGACTCGTTTATGCTGTTGTTTAAACTGTATTTTGGTGGTTTCATTGGTATAGGTATTGGCTTTGCACTCTTTGGGCAAGCCGACTTTGTACAACCTGAGCCATTACCAAAATGGACCGCATGGCTGGCTATATTTTTACTTTGTAGCAGCTTAATCGTGATTTTTAGAACCAAACTTAAGCATGCGGTTTGGTCTATTGCATCAGGCTTTATAGCGTATGGCACCAGTATTGGCTCGGCTATGTATCTTGATTACACGTTAGGGACGTTTGTGGGTGCTTTATCGGTGGGTATATTTAGTAACTTGTTTAACCGCGTTGCTAATGCGCCAGCCTCTATTGTGGCCATGCAAGGCTTAATTGTATTAGTACCAGGTAGCAAAACCTATATTGGCTTAAACTCACTAATTGAAGGCCAAGACTTTATATACGCAGAACACATAGGCCAACAAACGTTTTTAATATTTATGTCGCTTGTTGCAGGACTAATATTTGCAAACGTCGCCCTACCGCCTAAAAAGAGTTTGTAAGTGATACTGAGCGCTCGCTTTACTTTGATTGAGTAAAGCGAGTGAAACGTTAAACTAAAACAACTGCCAAGTAGCAATTGATGCCAATGCTAAGTGTTTTAGCTCTTTACATCGCACTTGAGTGAGCTCAAAAGCATCGTAGTGATTCCAACACTATACTAAAAAACCTTCCATTTTAATCATATCCTACTTCTAATTTACACTTCCCTATTGAGCAAAAATACTCAATAGGGAAGTAACTTAACTAGCGTGACCAGTTAGTTTTGGCAAGCTCTACAATCTCGTTACCTTTGCCATTTATCAGCGCTTTCATCATGTAAACACTAAAGCCTTTTGCTTGCTCTAATTTGATTTGCGGCGGCATTGAAAGCTCTTGTTTTGCTGTATCGACTTCTAAAACAACAGGTCCTGAGTGATTCATCATCTCGTTCATTGCCGATGGTAATTTTTCAGGGTCGCTTACATGAATCCCTTTTAATCCACAGGCCTCTGCAATTTTAGCAAAACTTGGGTTTTCTAAATCAGTATCGCTTGATAAAAATCCACTGGCTTTCATTTCCATAGCCACAAAACTGAGTGAGCGATTATTATAAACAACAATCTTTATTGGTAAATTAAGCTGCTTAAGTGAGATTAAATCACCCATTAACATCGAAAAGCCACCATCACCACACATTGCAATGACTTGGCGGTCTCTATCAACAGATTGAACCCCCATTGCCTGCGACATCGCATTTGCCATAGAGCCATGATTAAACGAGCCAATTAAGCGACGCTTACCATTCATTGATAAATAACGCGCAGCCCACACTGTTGGCGTACCTACATCACAAGTAAAAACAGCATCGTCAGCCGCTTGCTCGTTGAGTAAACGCGTTAGGTATTGCGGGTGAATTAAATTTTGCGAGGTTTTTCCACTGGCTAGTTCATCGAGATCTTGTCGAGACTCTTTGTAGTTTTTAACACTTTTTTCTAAGTGTGAACTGCTCCGTTCACCTTTAATATAATCAAGCAGTGTGGTCACTGAATTTTTTGTGTCCCCTAACACGCCACAATCAATTTGCACGTGTCGCCCGAGTGACGCAGCCTGATTATCAATTTGCAATATGGTGGTATTTTCAGGGTAAAAAGCACGATAAGGAAAACTAGTCCCAATCATTAATAACGTATCGGCTTCTTGCATTGCATGATAGCCCGACGCAAAGCCAATAAACCCAGTCATACCAACATCGTAAGGGTTATCGTACTCAATAAATTCTTTACCGCGCATGGCATGCACTATCGGTGCTTGTAATTTTTCGGCTAGCGCAACAATTTCGTCGTGGGCATCCTTACAACCAGCACCACACAATAAGGTTACTTTTTTACTTTTATTAAGATGAGTCGCCATTGCTTCAATATCAGATAAAGCGGGGGTATACGTTGCTGGCTTTGGAACGTTCCATTTTGGTTTGATAGCTTTAGGCATATCTTTTAATGCAATGTCGCCAGGTAGCACAAGTACACTCACGCCTTTATTTAATATTGCTTGTCGCATTGCGGTTTCTAACAGGTACGGCATTTGCTCAGGGCTCGAAACCATTTCACAATATACACTGCATTCTTTAAATAATTCTTGCGGATGGGTTTCTTGAAAATAACTACTGCCAATTTCAGATGAAGGAATGTGTGCGGCAATAGCTAATACCGGTACATTATTGCGCTGACAATCAAATAAGCCGTTAATTAAATGAAGATTACCTGGGCCGCAAGAACCCGCGCACACTGCAAGCTCGCCTGATAAATGCGCTTCGCCACCGGCTGCAAATGCGGCAACTTCTTCATGTCGCGTACCTAGCCATTCAATTGTTCCCATTTTTCGCAGACTTTCACTAATGCCGTTAAGTGAATCGCCAGTTACTCCCCAAATACGTTTTACGCCAGCTTGTTCAAGGGTTTTAGTAATAAAACTTGCGATATTTTGACTCATAATATAGAACTCCTAAATATTCAGTTATTCTGTAAATTGATTTTTCGCCTCTGATCTATCAAGTAAGTCATCGTTTCGAAATGCGCTCAATTATTGAGAATCGATTAGCTTAAATATTTTGATAATGATAGATATATTGCTACTGAGACTTTACTAACAAACGATACTCCTAGGTTTGCTGCGCCCCCATTCTGATACATAAAACATGAATGTCCGCTTTAAAGTGTTTATGAATATGCGAGTGCGAGATTTTTAGTGGCTTAACTATGAATATGTTATTATGCGCTCAATTATTTTACTGAATGCTTTTCTCTTACTTCTATGTCAAATTCTGCTTCGTGCTTTACATTATTTTCTCAAAATATTGATTCTCTCGCGCTTCCTGAAAAGTTTACTTTCCCTTTTTATTACGAGCCGCAACCTTTAGCTGTAGCAGCCACAAAACAATTACAGCAACAACTTGAAACGTTAACGCATTTAAAAGCAGAAAATGCAGGTAAAATGTTTGGGGTTTTAGTGGTGCAAAATGCTAAGCAACAATTAGGCTTTTTAAGTGCTTATTCGGGGCAAATTGAAGGTGATAAAGGTAATATTAGCTTTGTGCCGCCAGTTTCTAGCATGCAACTGCAAGACGATAGCTATTTGGCTCAAAGTAAAATAATTAACGATATTAATGCTCAAATTGAGCAATTAGAAAATAGCGAACAACTGCATGAAGTTAATAGCAAACTTGATGATGCAACACAGAGCTACCAGCAAGCACTATTAGCTCAACAGGGAGTAATGCAAGCCGGTCGTCAGCAACGAAAAATACAACGTACCGAAGGCGAATTAGAGCTTAGCGAAAGTGATTTTGAGCAGTTAAAAAACAAGCTTGCAGGGCAAAGCATCGTAGAAAAAAAGCAACTGCTGGCACTTAAATCCTATTGGCAAAATATAATCGAGTCACTGCAGCAAACACACATCAATATTTCTGATGAAATTGCTCATTTAAAAAAGCGCCGTAAAACACTTTCTAAAAACTTACAAAAAAAATTATTTGCGCAGTACCAATTTTTAAATGCAAATGGAGAAACTACAGACTTAAATGCCATATTTGCAGCATTACCTGAACACACTCCTCCTTCGGGTGCTGGCGATTGTGCAGCGCCTAAATTATTACAATACGCCTATAAGCATGGCTTAAAACCACTTGCTATGGCTGAGTTTTGGTGGGGAGCAGCACCTAAGTCAGCAATCAGGCAGCATAAAAACTACTACCCTTCTTGTTACAGTAAATGCCAACCAATACTTGGGCACATGCTAAAGGGTTTAGATGTTGAAGATAACCCGCTACTTATCAACCCAGCTCAGGGTAAAGATTTAAATATTGTTTATAAAGATGACGACTTACTTGTGGTAAATAAGCCCGCTGAGTTTTTATCTGTGCCTGGCGTTAATATTGATGACTCAGTTTATATGCGAATCAAAACGCAGTTTCCAGAGGCATCAGGCCCGCTAATTGTACACAGATTAGATATGTCGACTTCTGGGTTATTGATGATTGCGCTTAATAAACGCGTGCACAAAGCACTGCAAAAGCAGTTTATTGAACGCACCATAGATAAACGTTATGTCGCATTAGTTAATGGTAACGTAGCTAAGGATAGCGGAGTAATTGATTTACCCTTAGTGCTCGACTTTGATGATAAACCGCGCCAAATGGTGTGTTACAAACATGGTAAGCCATCACTTACTACCTGGCAGGTTTTAGAGCGTAACAACAATATTACCCGATTACAGTTATACCCTAAAACAGGGCGAACTCATCAATTAAGAGTCCATTGTGCGCACAGTTTAGGTTTAAACATGCCAATTATAGGCGACACACATTACGGGCAAAAAGCCGATAGATTACATTTACATGCAGAATACTTAGCATTTACTCACCCAATTACGCTTAAGCGATTAGAGTTTGAAGTAGCCGCAGATTTTTAATAAAAACACATAGCTACAACGACTATATTATACAATGTGTTGGTTTTTATTAATTAAATTGATATCGTTTATGGTCTTATTTTTTCAATAATGAGTATAAAAAACTGTTCAATCCCAAGTTTATTAAGCAATGTAGAAAAGTATTTCCTAATAAAAATAAGTCAGCAAAGGATTAACATGACTAACAATACACAAATAAAGGTTTTAGGTAATACTTTATGGGCAAAGTATATTGTTCTCCTTTTATTTTTACTTTTAAGTAAGCTTGCCTCAGCTAACGGCGACTCATTAAGTGCAACTTTACATGCGCTAGACTTTGACACGACTCAAGTCCTGATCAACAACATAAAACTGAATGAATTAGACTATCTTCAAAATGAAGACAAACTCACTCAAGCGTTTAAAATAAGCAAAGAGCAAAATTGGGAAAACCTTCATCTAGAAGCGGCCGCTTTGTATGCGGAGTTACTTTTTAGACAAGAAAAATACGAAGCGTTAAACACACACTTATCCTATTACTTAAAGAACAAAGAGTTACCAAATCAAAAAAGTGTATATTTATTATTTCTCGAATCACAACTCAAGTCTCTAGCGAGGGAGCCAAACCCAGCTCCAGCACAAACGCTAGCCACAAAATTAGAAGAGAGCTTGCAACAGCATTCAACTAAAGAAAAAATCATTATTTTGCGAGCACTTGCTTACTATTACACCGATACAGATTCATTGAAAAAGACCCTAAATGTTGCACTAGAGGGGCTAGAATTAGCATTAAAAGATGACGATTCAGCATCTCAAGGATACTTTTTTAGAAAAATAGCCGATGCATATAATTATCTAAACGAAAAAGACAAAGCCGTATATTATGCAAAAAAAGCGGTTGCGGCATATGAGCAAACACAAGATGGGCTTTTTACTGCAAAAGCATATTGGAGCTTAGGCAATGTATTGCTTGAAGTAGAAAAACCTAAAGATGCCTTAATATACCTAGATAAAGCATTGCTCTATTTTAAAAAAGTTAATATGCAAAAAGGCTTAACCTTTGCTCAGTACTCAATTGCAAATATTGAGTACTTACAAGCAAACTACGATAAAGCTTTAACTTTAACTAAAGAAAACATTGAGCTTGCTCGTTCTGCAGGTGTTTACGACATGCAACTCGCATCGCTCATTTTGTTAGCTGACATATATATAAAACAAGATTTACTCGAGAGAGCAAATGAAGCAAACGATGAGGTGTTTTTAAAATTAGATAAATTCAGCCGCAGTATTTATAAAGCCGATTTTTTAAGTAAACGCTATGAGCTAAAGCGACGCCTTAACCACACTGACGAGGCTTTTGAAGCAATTGAACAAAAGATCCTTTATACAAAAAAGCACTACGAAGCAACCAGTGAAAATAATATAAAAACACTACAGATACAGTTTGAAGTAAAAGAAAAAGAAGACAAAATACAGCAACTAGAGTACGCAAAAGACATTAGTGAGCTACAAGCTAAAGAAGAATATCAACAAAAAATAATTTGGCGACTCAGCGCTGCTATTGCATTTATTTTAGTGATTGCTTCATTATTTTTATTTTATCGGCAAGCTCGACAACGTCAAAAATATCACGATATTTCATTAACAGATTATCTAACAAATTGCCCTAATCGCAGAGGAATAATGCGCGCAGCAGAAGCAAAGCTTGGTGAAGGTAAAATGACGATAGCAATTGTTGACTTAGACTACTTTAAAAAAGTTAACGACCATTTTGGTCACGATGTTGGAGATTTAGTTCTTATTGCCTTTGCAAAAGCTGCAAAAGAAACACTATGTAATGATCATCAGTTTGGTCGTTACGGCGGCGAAGAATGGTTATTTGCACTAAATACGGTTGATGAACGAATAATTCGCGATATATTTAACCGACTCGCCATTAGCTTCGCCAAGCATTGCAGTAATATAGAAGACTTTCCTAGTGATACAAAAATCACCTTTAGTGCAGGGGCCTCTGTAAGTGGCTCTTTAAAAAGCACACTAGATGTTCTTATTAAGCATGCAGATAAATTACTTTATAAAGCAAAAGAAAACGGAAGAAACCAAGTCGTTGTTGATTAAATAAGCACAGCTAAAAGTATTGGCTCATTTACTTGACTAAAGTCCGTCTAAAACCATTTGTTTAATTTTATGTGCTTTTACAAAATGATCTAATTTATGGGTGTGTATCCACCAAGTAGCAGCTTCCATAAGTAGCTCTGGGTCGTCGTTTTTATTAGCAAAAAATGCATAAAAAGAAAGCCCTACATTTTCGCCTTTAACTGCTATTTTTTTATCGCATACGGTAATTATTTTTGCTCTTAGTTCTTCCCTCATACATACCTTTAATCATATTAATGCTGTATTACTGAAACACGCTATTTAAAACGCTAACGATTAGCTGCAAAAGGCTTCTATCAACCAAGCCATGATTCTCAAGCTCTTTATTAGGCGTATTTACTTTTGCAGCTTTGCATTCATTATCTAATGTCTCATTTTTACGTGTATCGGTTTCGTATGCAATATCTGCTTGTTCCATACATTTTGCCGAGCCTGCGTAAGGCTGTGCCGCACAAGCGCTTAGTAATAAAAAAAGTGGAATTGCTATCAATAATTGCTTCATAACTAATCCTATTTTTACGCAACTTATTTAATTTAAATTACAGCTGCAAGTTAGCCTATTTACTTTCTACCACCATTACAAAAAATTCAAAAAAGAACGTACCGATAGCATCAAAAAAAGTGTCATTTTTTTCATCCTTTTTAATTTGTGCGCTAATGCATTGATTATAAACTTCTGAGCTTGTTTGAGCGCCATTTCGATCAACCATTTCAGCCTCTTCAATGCATAAGTTAGGGTCAGAACGCGAAGTTGTACTACACGCACTTAGTAAAGCGCACAGCAATAATGCGGCGATGGGGCTTTTTATGTTCATCCTTAAACTATCCTATTCAGTTAACGTGCTACCTGCATTTATACCTATATGTATTATATGTGGGAGTAATACATATAGGTTGTACCTAAATAATGTTGCTACTTTATCACTGCAATAAAATAAACAACCAGTAAATATCTGTAAGGTTCTGTAGGGATTTATACTCCCTTTTATAATTGAACTACGTGAAAGCCTGAAATTATTGCATTCATATCACTGTAAAATTTACAGTGGTAGCAGCCTAAAAATAAAAAATCAAAATAAAAGCAATAAAATACATCAACTTAATATTTGGCATTTAGTTTGCACATTAGTGATATAAGCAAATAAATTGTAAAAGGATTAGTTATGAATATTTTTGAAGCACTACGTCATGACCATGACAAACAACGAGAATTAGTAGATGCGCTCATTCAAACGCACGGCGACACAGAGCAGCGCCACACGCTAATGGACGAGCTAAAAACAGAATTAGAACAACACGCAAAATTTGAAGAACGTTACTTTTACAATCCACTTATGTTTGATGACTTAACTCATGAAAAAGCGCGCCACAGCGTAGCTGAACATCACGAAATTGATGAATTAATTGAACAACTTGAAGATACCGAAATGAGCTCGTCTGCATGGTTAGTTGCAGCTAAAAAACTGCATCATTTAGTACATCATCATTTAAGTGAAGAAGAACACGAAGTATTTCAATTAGCGGGTAAAGCACTAACCGAAGGGCAAAAACAAAGCTTGGCAAAGCAGTATAATGATGCAATGCACTAATACTTTTTATTTGTGAGTAACTTTACTCACAAATAATTGAACCACCTTATATACACTCCCTTGTGTACTATTGGTTATAAGCCACTTGGCTTATAACCATTTTTTTAAGCCTATATGCTAACTCTTCTCTAGTAAGGGTGCTTCTGTCGGATCAAAAATTCGATACGCCACTAGCTTTAAACCATCGTTAATAAAAAACCACACCAAAGCATATGCCCACACAGCAAGTGCCCATCCCCATCCTAGTGGGGTCATAAACACACCATAAACAGCAATAAGTGTTGCTATAACTTGCGTGCCAAATACGGCGACCATTAATATAGCAGACGGTTTAATAGACCAAAATGGACCTCGGGTACGCGCTAAAAATATAGTCAAATGCCCTGCTACAGAAAGTAATAAGTACATTAATGTTTGAAGATGAGGACGGTCGAGTTCAAATACTTTATCCCCTAAGTAAAATAAACCAAAGGCTGCAATTGGCCCTACAATTCCCAGCACAGATGCAATACCTAAAACGAGCCGCATATTCCATGTTTCGGGCTTATTTTGATAATGCACATTGTCGTATGCAATAGACAAAATGGCGGCATCGTTAAGTAAAGCAAGCATTACAATCATGACTGCTGTTAACGGATAAAAGTTAAAAATTAATATCGCCATTGTCATAAAGAGTAGTACGCGCAGTGTTTCAGCAACCCTGTAAATAGCGTAACTGTTCATGCGTTGAAATATTTTTCGGCTTTCTTTAACTGCATCAATAATAACCGACAAGCCATCGGTCATTAACACAATTGATGCTGCTGAACGCGCTGCATCTGTAGCACCCGATACAGCAATGCCACAGTCAGCTTTTTTAAGTGCTGGCGCATCATTTACGCCATCTCCTGTCATGCCAACAATGTGCCCTCTATGCTGAAGCACATCAATAATATGGTATTTATGCTCAGGGAATACTTGTGCGAATCCGTCAGCACTCTCGATTGAGTCATCTAACTGTGTGGCTTGATGATGCTCAGTTGCACCAAATCCACTAGCATCAAGAATGTTTGTCCCTAAACCCAGTTTACTTGCAGTTTCGCGCGCAATGGCCACTTGGTCGCCCGTGACCATTTTAACACTCATACCCATTTCTTTTGCATCGGCAATGGTTTGTATTGCTTCTTCACGCGGTGGATCAAAAAGCGGCAATACACCTATAAATTGCCATTTACCTTGCTCGTCTGTTTTAGCAACCGCTAAAGAGCGAAACCCACGTGCTGCAAATTCATCTATTGATGCCTCAACTTGAGTTTTAACTGCCTCAATATTAGCCGACAAAGCTAAAATAACCTGCGGTGCACCTTTGGTCACTTTAAATGTTTTGCCATCATCATTTTTAACGATTGCTTCAGTACGTTTGCTCACAGGATCAAATGGATGAAAATGCTCTATATGATAAGAATCTAGATGCTGCTCAGCTTTTACACTTTGTAATACTGCTAAGTCAATCGGATCGTTATTTTCTGAGCGAGATGCTAATGCCGCGTACAATATAACTTGATCAGCAGAGCCTTTATTTATTGAGTTTTCGATATAAAACGGGTCACCTAACGTTAATAGGTTTTGTGTCAATGTGCCTGTTTTATCAGAGCACAGAATATCAACACCTGCTAGCTCTTCAATTGCAGCTAAACGCGTTACAACCACTTGCTTTTTAGCCAATAAACGAGCGCCTACAGCCATAGTAACTGATAGCACTGTTGGCATTGCGACTGGTATTGCCGCAACGGTTAATACCAGTGCAAACTGCAATGTGGTGATCATTGGATCATCGCGAAACAAAGCAACAATAACTATAAGCAGCACTAAAGCCGCAGCAAGCATTATTAAATAATTACCAATTTTAAGCACCGCACGCTGAAAATGACTTGCGGTTCGCGCCGGTTGCGTAAACTATTGCTTCTATTTCACCTTGGCGAATAATAGAGCCCGAATAAACAGTTTCACCCGCCGACTTTACAACCGGTAACGACTCACCCGTAAGTGATGATTGATCTACTTCTACTGGATCACCATTTAGCAAACGCGCATCTGCAGGCACTATATCGCCCATCCGCATTCTAATAACATCACCCGGTACAAGTTCGCTGGCACTTAAGTTTTGCCATTGAGTATCGCGGCGAACGCGTGCTTTGTTGGCTAATTTTGCTTTTAATGCAGCAATTGCATTACCCGCTTGATGCTCTTCCCAAAAGCCAACCAATACGTTAGACAGCAATAATACAAGAATAATAAAAAAATCGGCCCAGTGTTTAGCAAGTGCCGATAAAATAATAGCGGCCTCGATCATCCACGGTATTGGCCCCCAAAAGTAAGATAAAAACTTGAGTAATAAATTTGGTTTTTCTTCAACTAGTTCGTTAGGTCCATATTGTGCCAATCTTTGTGTGGCATCAGCTTGGCTTAACCCGTCGGATGATGTTTTTAGCTTTGCTTGTAATTGTACTAAATCAAGCTTGCTCCATTCATCGCAATTTTGATTGTGTGAAGACTTGTTCTCTGAACGATTTGATGACTGATGCGCCGACGAAATTTTAACCTTTTCCATACGAGCCTTCTATACAACATTGAGTTGAATAACTTGAGGTAATTAAAACCTACTAACCGTATAGCTAACATAAACTAAAGCTGTCGATATTGTTCTTACAAATATATTAACTTTGATCTAACGCAATATTTAGGATGAAATAATATAAAAAGGATTATTTTTAGAAGATGACAAAGAGGTTGGATTGTTAGAAGAAGTGCTCAAAGGCTATACATTGGGCTGAAATAGTAAGCAACTCAGCCCAATGTATTTTTAGCTACAACCTTAAGGGTATAACTATTGTTTTATTACTTTACAGTAAATTTTACGTCTTGGTCGCGTAATAAGTAAAGTGCAAAACACGCAGCCCACATTGGCCATGCAGTGAAGAATAATAAGTTGTTAAAGCCATCTATATACTGGTTATAAGAAGAAAGCGTTGATAAGCCATGCATTACAAAAATGATTCCGTAAGTTATGCGCTTTTTAATACCCGCTAAAAATGCCAATACTAATACAAGTTGTAGAGCACCGATAACATAAGCAACTATGTCAGATGAGCCACTAATACCGTAAAAATGTTCAAAAATACGTGCGCTATGACCAGGGTTTACGAATTTATCGAACGTCCACATAACCATTACAATAAATACGCCTAAACGCAAAGATAAAAGTGACCATTGCAAACGGTTTTGCACATCAGAACTCATTGAACCTGTCATAAAATTTCCTTAAATGAATATTAATAAACGTTGAAGTAACCTAGACCGTATAAGTTATTTTTTATTTCAAAAAATAGTAATTATTTTTGTTGATGACCTATTTTAAGTTTTTTTGATAAAACTTAAACAGTGCCGCACACGCTTTATAAAAGTGTACTATGCTTAAAAATATGTTAAAAAGCAGTTATTTACATAAAACATTAAATTAAAGCACTTAAGTACTACTTTAAAATACTTGCTTAGGCTTATGTTCTAAAAAACAAAAAGAAACACAATTTAACTGAAAGTTATTTTTATAGCCTTCGGTCTTTATCGCCAACAACATTTTAACCGTAGAGAGAAAACGTTTGAAACACGCATATTTAGCACTTTCCCTAGCCACAATATTAAATACACCACTTAATGCTTTTGCAGCCGAAGAATCAAAAATAACAAAAGGTGGCACAATAGAGCGTATTGAAGTGGCAGGCCAAGTTATTAAATCTCAAGGGCTTTCGGTTAAGGATGCAACAGTTGATGGGCCTTTTGGTGATAATTTAGCACTACAAGATATAGCCCGCTCTGTAACGCCTATTTCAAGCGAATTAATAGAACAACTTAATATTACGAGCCTACAAGACGTACTCGCAGTAAGCCCTAATACCTATTCAGCCAGTGGTTTTGGCGCACCAAGTTTACCTACTATTCGCGGGCAGCTGGGTGAGCTTTTTCAAGATGGTACACGTCGTCAAGCAGGTAATAATGGCTTTGGTGTGCCATTATCGTTCAACTCTATAGAACAAATAGATGTAGTAAAAGGCGCGCCGCCGGTATTATTTGGCTCAAGCCAACGCAACGGTGGTTTTGTAAACTTACATTCTAAAAAAGCATCAACTGACGAAAGTAAAGGCAAAGCAACTGTATCTGCAGGTCGATGGGATCAGTACAGTGTTTTAGTGGATTACAGTGCACCCATTGTAAAAGACAAAGTAGGTTTTAGAGTAAGCGCTGAACATATTGATAACGGCAGTTACTACGATTTTTCGGGAACTAAAAGCGACAGCTTATTTGCATCATTACGCGTATTACCCGATGACAAGAGCAGCTGGGATATTAACTTTGAGTTATACCAAGTTGAATTTACCGATAACGCAGGTATTAACCGCCCTACTCAAGCGCTAATAGATAATGGCCTTTATATTACCGGCCAAGGCGTGCAAGCAAATGGCAGTACAGTACCGGCAGCAGGTTCAATAATCTCACCAACTGGGCAAGTAAAAATAGATCGCAGTACAGTACTTACCGATCCTGATAATCAAAACGAAGCCACTACTTATTTACTACACAGCATTTATAAGCGTGAACTTTCAAACAATGCATCAATAAAAAACATTACGTATTTTCAGCACTTACAACGCGAAGAAATTGCACAAAATAGCTTTGTTGAAATTATAGATGGTGCCGATACCGCGCAAAACCGTACCGAGCTTACCTATCTTTGGAATAGCGACCAGCAAACAATTTTTGCATTTGATGTGCGTTATAACCGCGTATTAGGCTACAGCCAATTTACAACAGAAGCCGATTTACCTATTGATTTAACTGGCCCACTTTCAAACCGCCGCATTCCTTTAACTGATGTACAACAAGCGCGTTTAATTGAAATTAGCCCAGGTGTATTTGTATCCCCTGGTGGTCAATATGATATTAATAATGACGGCAGTGGCGACTTTAACTTATCAGACACTACTGATTCGCGTTCATGGCAAACAGGTTTTGCTATTCAGCAAGATTCTGATTGGACAGATAAGTTTCATACAAGTGTTGGCTACCGCATTGATTTTTATGATGTAGACGCGCACGACCCAATAGCACCAGAGGGTGAAATTGCAGCTCGCGATAGCATTAACGATAAGCTACATTCTGGGCAAATAAGCTTTAACTACCGATTAAACGGTGATTACACCACTTATGGTGCAGCAAGTTACAACGAAGCCACATCAAATAGCATGGCTGGTGGCACGTCTCTTGGTGGCGACAACACGATTAGCGCGCAAAACTTTTCAACCGAAAATACTTTAGTTGAATTTGGTTTAAAATACGCACCAACCGACAGTGATTGGTACGCCGATGGAGCAGTATTCAGCCAACGTCGTAGTTTACGTAATCGCGATGGTAGTAATACCGGCATTCGTACTACCGGCTTTGAAAGCCAAGTATTTTATGATGCTTACCCTTATTGGCTAAGTGCTGGCTACAGCTATATTGATGCTCGCTACGATAATTCTGCAAGTAGCCAAGATTCAGCTCAAGTAGCCGATGCATTTGACAACTCACGTCCAGATATTATTGAAGGTACCAGTGTTGGCGCACCTAGCTTTACCGCTTTTGCACCTTCAAACACCCGTGTACAGGGTATCCCTGAGCAATCGTTCAGCTTTAACGGAAATTATTCAATTAATTCGAAATGGCAAACGGGTTTTTCAGGTCTATATACAAAGAGTTACCCATTAGACTTTTTGGCGACAGTAAAAATTCGTGATCAGTACACACTAAACGTAAATACTAGCTATGCTTTTACGCCTAGTACCAAGTTACGATTAGATGTGAACAACGTAACGAATCAAAAAAACTGGCGCCCAGTATTTGAAGGCGGTTACTTTGGTGCAACTTTAGCTTTTCCTGAGTTGCCAATTAACGCCAAGTTAACCCTTACGCATAGTTTTTAAGAGAGAGAACATGATTAAAAAAATATTTTTATTATTGATTGCAGCGGCCGCCGTCGGCCTGTTCTTTCATTTTGACTTACACCAACTACTTACGCTTGATGGTTTAAAAGGGTCAATGGATCAGTTTAGCGATTACAAAGAGCAGTCACCGTTGTTGGTTATTGGTGGGTTCTTTTTACTATACGTAGTTGTAACTGCTCTCTCTTTACCAGGCGCCGCTATTTTAACACTTGCCGCAGGTGCATTATTTGGCTTGGTAGAGGGTTTATTAGTTGCATCTTTTGCCTCAACTATTGGCGCAACACTTGCCTTTTTAGTATCGCGTTACTTACTACGCGACACTATTAAACAACGTTTTCCTGAACGCTTAGCCGCAATTGATGCAGGCGTTGAAAAAGAAGGTGGATTTTACTTATTTACTCTTCGTTTAGTGCCGGTGTTTCCGTTCTTTTTAATCAATTTACTAATGGGTGTTACCTCAATAAAGTCATGGACTTATTACTGGGTCAGCCAAGCAGGTATGCTAGCCGGTACATTTGTATTTGTTAACGCAGGTACGCAACTGGCTCAAATAGATAGCTTATCTGGAATTTTATCATTCAACTTAATCTTATCATTCGCTTTATTGGGCATTTTCCCATTCATTGCTAAAGGAATCTTAAACGTGTTTAAAAAACGTCGCGTATACAAAAACTACACTAAGCCTAAAAAATTCGACCGTAACATGATTGTTATTGGTGCAGGCGCAGGTGGTTTGGTAACAAGTTATATTGCTGCTGCTGTTAAAGCAAAAGTAACCCTTATTGAAGCGGGCGAAATGGGCGGCGACTGTTTAAACTATGGTTGTGTTCCAAGTAAAGCAGTTATTAAAAGCGCTAAAATTGCAGAGCAAATTCGCCACGGTGAAAACTACGGCCTAGAAAACGCAACACCGCAGTTTTCGTTCAAAAAAGTAATGGCACGTGTACATAAAGTTATTGCCGATGTAGCACCACACGACAGTGTTGAGCGCTACACCGACCTAGGCGTAGATGTAGTAAAAGGTTACGGTAAATTAATAGACCCGTGGACTGTAGAAATTAAACTTAACGACGGTGGCACGCAAACACTCACCGCTCGTACTATTGTGATTGCCACTGGCGCACGCCCATTTGTACCGCCACTACCTGGTATTGAAGAAACAGGCTATGTAACAAGCGATACATTGTGGAATAAATTTGCAGAGCTGGATGAGGCACCTAAAAAACTTGTAGTACTAGGTGGCGGTCCAATTGGTAGCGAATTAGCACAAAGCTTTGCACGTTTAGGTTCAAGTGTTACACAAATTGAAATGAGCGAACGCATCATGATCAAAGAAGACCTTGAAGTGTCTACTTTTGCTCACGAAGCGTTAACCGAAAGTGGCGTTAATATTTTAACATCGCACCAAGCACTTCGCTGTGAAACGCGCGATGGTAAAAAATATATTGTTGTTAAGCATGACGACAAAGAAATAGATATTGAATATGACGAGCTATTATGTGCCGTTGGTAGAAGTGCGCGCCTTAAAGGTTATGGCCTTGAAGAGCTAGGCATAGAAACAAACCGTACTGTTGTAACTAACGAATACTTGGAAACGCTATACCCAAATATTTTTGCAGCAGGCGATATTGTAGGTCCATACCAGTTTACACATGTTGCAGCCCATCAAGGTTGGTACGCAGCGGTAAATGGCTTATTTGGTAACCTTAAAAAGTTTAAAGTAGATTACCGTGTTATTCCGTGGACTACGTTTATTGACCCAGAAGTTGCACGTGTTGGCTTAAACGAGCAAGACGCAAAAGACAAAGGCATAGATTACGAAATTACTCGCTTTGAATTTGAAGAGCTAGACCGTGCAATTACCGACAGCGCTACAAAAGGCTTTATTAAAGTGATTACACCCAAAGGCAAAGACAAAATACTCGGTGTTACCGTGGTATCTGAACACGCTGGCGATTTGATTGCTGAGTTTGTACTGGCAATGAAACACGGCTTAGGCCTTAATAAAATACTCGGTACTATACACAGCTACCCTACTTGGGCTGAAGGTAATAAGTACGCAGCAGGCGAGTGGAAACGCGCTCATGCACCTGAAAAAGTGCTTAACTTGCTTGAAAAATACCATACTTGGCGTAGAGGTTAATTATGTTTAAAACACCTCTAAAAGCATTACTACTTGGTTCGGCTTTAGTTGTAACATCGTTTACAACGTCATTTTCGGCCCAAGCCCAAAACATACACGATAGCTGGAATGCATTGTTAAATAAGCATGTTGTCGCTATTAACCATAATCACAGTACTGAGGTTGATTACGCTGCCATAAAACGTGAGCATGCACAGCTAAAAACGTATCTAGATTCGTTAACGGCTGTAACGCAAAGCGAATTTGACGCATGGGAAAAGCCTAAGCAACTCGCTTTTTTAATCAATGCTTATAATGCGTGGACTGTTGAACTTATTTTAACTAAGTACCCTGATATTAAGTCAATTAAAGACTTAGGGAGCTTTTTTAGCTCACCATGGAGTAAAGAGTTTGTGCCATTACTTGGCAAAACTCGCAGCCTTGATGATATAGAGCATGGTTTAATACGTGGCAGTGGTAAATACAACGACCCACGCATTCACTTTGCGGTAAATTGCGCAAGTATTGGTTGCCCAGCGCTTCGAGAAGAAGCGTATACAGCCACTGATTTAGAAAGCCAATTGCAAGAGCAAACGGTGCGCTTTTTATCAGATATGACACGTAATATGGCTCAAGAAAATACGCTAAGCGTGTCTTCAATATTTAAGTGGTACGGCGATGACTTTGAAAAAGGCTTTAGAGGTGCAAACACGCTACAGCAGTTTTTCTTGCAATACAGCGATGCACTTAAACTGATACCCGCTCAGCAAAAAGCACTTAAAAATGATGACATGAAAGTTAAATTTTTAGACTACAACTGGGATTTAAATGTTCGCCATTAAGTTTTGGCAAACACAGGCGCGATACAGCTTTTGCTGTGTCGCGTTTTGCGTTTGTGCAATTGCAAATTTAGCTGTTTTTTCGAGCACTGCATTTGCTAATCCCGTTATTAACTCAAATAGTAAAAGTAATTTAGTAATTAACACACAACAGGGATCTCGCTGGCAACAAGTTCAAACACTTGGTCGCAATCAAGATGTATACTTTTATGCATGGGGCGGCGACGCGCAAATAAATGCTTATATTCAATGGGCAGCGCAGCAAGTTAAAACTAAGTACAACATTAACCTAGTGCATGTAAAATTAAGCGATACCAGCGAAGCAGTAAGCCGTGTACTTGCCGAAAAATCAGCAAACAATAACAACCAAGGCAGCGTAGATTTAATGTGGATCAACGGGGCTAACTTTGCCACCATGAGTGAGCACTCTTTGCTTTTAAAGCAATGGGCTAATAAACTCCCCTACTTTGCATTAACCGATCCGGCTAACAACCCTGCTGTAACCTTTGACTTTGGTTTACCTACCAATGGTATGGAGGCTCCATGGGGGCAAGCGTCACTTACATTTTATTACGACAGCATTGCAATAAATGGTAAGGCAAACAATAAATTGCCGACGACATTAAACAAATTATTAAACTGGAGCGCGCAAAACCCTGGTCGCTTTAGTTACCCAAAGCCGCCTGACTTTTTAGGTATGAGCTTTTTAAAATACGCCTTAGTTGTACTGCATCAGCAAAGCAGCGAAAATATTAAAGCGCAGCTAAACCAACCAGCTACAACTAAAAATACAACACAAGTGTTAAACCCACTGTGGGACTTTTTAGATAAACTACACCCAACGCTTTGGCGTGGTGGCACTCATTTTATGCAAAGTGGTGCTCAAATGCGCCGCCTTGTGGACGATACAGAGCTGAGTTTAGCCTTTACTTTTTCAGCACCTGAAGTACCCGCAGCTGTAAAACGCTATGATTTACCAAACAGCATTCGCAGCTATGCAATGAGTGATGGCAGTTTAAGTAATACCCATTTTGTGGCAATCCCTTACAATGCAAGCCACCAGCAAAGTGCGCAATTAGTGGCTAATTTTTTACTCAGCCCTGAAGCGCAAGCTGAAAAGCAAAAAGCGCATATATGGGGCGATAAAAGCGTACTTATTCAATCAACGTTAACGCCTGAACAACAAGCCTTATTTAAAACAGCTAAACCGCATCCAAGTGCACTGCCTTTAAACAGTATTAAACGCACATTGAGCGAACCTCATCCAAGCTGGGTAAACGCCATTATGCAAGGTTGGCAAACCCGTTATGGAGTAAGCCAATGAGCGTTATTTCAAAAAGTGTACCAGTAAATACCAAAGCAACAACGCAGTGCAGCACCGATATGTTTACGCGCATTGTAAAATTTAGCCCGCGATTTTTACTCACTTTACTTATACTACCCGTACTTGGTGGCTTAATTAGCGTATTGCTGCCTGCCTTTGGTTATGCGCCCGTACTTGAGCAAACAACGTTTAGCTTGCAAGGTTTTAATGCCCTTTGGCAAACACCTGGCCTTACTCAAATGGTTACCTTAAGCGTTGCAACGGGCTTAATAAGTACTCTGCTTGCATTTATCATTACCTTAATGATTTTAGCTGCGTTTTTTAATAGCCCGTGGCTTAACCGAATTCAGCGTTTATTGAGCCCTATATTAGTGATACCTCATGCCGCCGCGGCTATTGCAGTAGGGTTTTTAATTGCCCCTTCAGGTATGATTTCACGCTTAGCGTCGCCTTGGTTAAGCGGCTGGGAACTTGCGCCAAACGGCATGTTTCCGCATGATTCGTTCGGTATTAGTATTATTTTAGGCTTAACACTAAAAGAGCTTCCCTTTTTATTATTAATGGCACTGGGCGTACTTGCTCAACCTGAGCTTGGCAAAAAATTACGCCAGCAACATAAGGTTGCGCTTAACTTGGGTTATTGCCCAATGACCGCCTTTTTTAAAGTAATACTGCCAAGTCTTTATCCGCTGCTGCGCTTACCCCTTTTAGCAGTGCTTGCCTATGCAAGCGCAAGTGTAGAAATGCCACTCATTTTAGGCCCAAATACACCACCCACGTTAGCCGTTGCAATAATGCATTGGTTTAACGATGTTGATTTAAACCTGCGCATTAAAGCCTCAGCGGGCGCTTTATTACAACTGGCTGTTACAGGTGGGTTATTAGCCCTTTGGCTTGGCGCAGAAAAGGCCGTAAAAGTGCTATTTAGCGACTCCCTCACTAATGGAGTGCGCGAATACGGCGGATTTTATTGGCAAAAAATAACGGTCGTACTCACCGCATTAGTAATTAGCTTTATACTATTGTCGCTTATTGGTTTAGTTATGTGGTCGGTTGCAGGTTTTTGGCGTTTTCCAGATGCAATGCCTGAGCAATTTACACTACTGCATTTTAAAAGTGCGCTAATGCAAATGGGCAGCCCGCTTTTTAATACGCTAGCAATCGGTTTAGTAACCACACTATTTGCCATTATTCTTACTTTACTGTGTTTAGAATCAGAGCAGTTGAATGACAAACCTATTTCTCGCTTTACCAGTTTAATTATTTACTTACCGTTATTAGTACCCAGTATTGCCTTTTTGTTTGGGCTAGTATGGATACAACAATTGGTAAATAACCAAGCCGCATTTTTTAATGTGGTACTTACGCATTTACTGTTTGTGTTGCCTTACGTGTTTTTGTCACTTGCGAGCAGTTATAGGCGCTTAGATCCTCGTTTTGCTCATGTTGCAGCAAGCCTAGGCGCAGCGCCATGCAAGGTGTTTTTTAAAGTAAAACTACCTCAGTTGTTTGCCCCTATTTTAATTGCAGCCGCACTGGGCTTAGCAATTAGTTTTGGACAATACCTCCCCACGCTTTTAGCTGGCGGCGGGCGCATAGCCACAATAACAACCGAAGCTGTTACGCTTGCCAATGGCGCAAGCAGACGCACCAGTGCCGTGTACGCTATTATGCAAATGGCGTTGCCACTTATTGGATTTATACTGGCATGGGGTTTACCTAAATATTATTTCAAAAGTGCACGTGTTTAAAAGTACGCAAGTTTAAAAGTGCACATATTTAAAGCACCCATGTTTAACACTATCAGGGTTAAGGTTTTTAATGCAGTCATCGTTACAAATTAAAAATTGTCAGCTTTATCGCCAAAATGAGCTGTTACTTAGCTTAAACGAGCAAGTTAATGGCGGTGAAATTCTGACTATTATGGGCCCATCAGGCAGTGGGAAATCAAGCTTATTAAATTGGCTTACGGGTACTTTACCAAGTAGCTTTAAGGCCAATGGTGAGGTGTGGCTTAATGGTCAAAATATCGATAACACCCCTCCACACTTGCGCCATATTGGAGTGCTTTATCAAGACGCTTTATTGTTTTCGCATTTAACTGTTGCTGGTAACATTGCCTTTGCAATGCCCAAAGGTAATAAAAAACAACGTCTTGAAAAAATAGAACATGCACTTGAGCAAGTAGGTCTTAAAGATATGGGCAATCGTCACCCCGATAACTTATCGGGCGGGCAACAAGCCCGTGTTGCATTATTACGTATGCTGCTGAGCGAACCTAAAGCCATTTTACTCGACGAACCCTTTAGCAAACTCGACACCCAATTGCGTGTTGATACACGCGAACTCGTGTTTAGCCAAATACGCGATCATAAGCTACCTGCAATTATGGTAACTCATGACCATAGCGACGCCGACGCTGCAAATGGCAAACTCATTACTTTAAATAGCGCACTTTAATTCGTGGCTTTAATACGCATAAGGTAACAAACATGCTAGACAAATTTATCACCCCTGTAATTAAGCCACTTTTAACACCTGTGGTTATGCTTATGCATAAACGCGGCATAACCGCCGATCAGCTCACTGTTGTAGGCTTTTTAGTTGGCTTATTAGCCGTGCCATTACTGGCGTTTGAAATGTGGTACGGCGCATTAGTTGCCATTGCTTTAAATCGAATTTTAGATGGACTTGATGGCGCATTAGCACGCTATGCAAACCAAAGTTCAAGCGCGGGTGGCTTTTTAGATATCACACTCGACTTTTTATTTTACGCGGCTATTCCGCTTGGCTTTATTTTGGCAAACCCTGAGCAAAACGCGATAGCGG
This sequence comes from Pseudoalteromonas sp. C8, assembly GCF_011378685.1. Taxonomy (NCBI): domain Bacteria; kingdom Pseudomonadati; phylum Pseudomonadota; class Gammaproteobacteria; order Alteromonadales; family Pseudoalteromonadaceae; genus Pseudoalteromonas; species Pseudoalteromonas sp. C8. Next base: position 116,627 of record NZ_WTKT01000009.1, on the reverse strand, counting down.
GATCGTTATTACTTGCCACTTTTATTGGTACGGGCTCAAGCTTTTTAGCTTTTGCGATTGCCGCCGAAAAATTTAAACTCGAAAAACCGCAATTTAAATACAAAAGTTTTTACTACTTAAACGGCTTAACCGAAGGCACTGAAACAATAGCGCTATTTATTGCATTTTGTATTTGGCCGCAGCACTTTGCAGTTATGGCGAGCATTTTTGCTATTGCGTGTGGCATAACTATTTTTACCCGTATACATGGCGGTTATCACACGCTTAAGCAACAAGAAGCCGATGCTAACAAAGCAGCTGAAGACTCGCTTAGCAGTGCAAATTCAGAGGTAATAAATGACTAATGAAGTATGGTGGCGACTCGGCTGCTTTTTTAGCATTTTAATTATAATGATGCTGCTTGAATGGCAAAAGCCTGCTCGCCAAGCACCTATTAAAAGCAGTACACGTTGGTTTGCTAATTTTGGGTTAGTGTTTGCTTCATCAGTTATTGCGCGCTTAGTGGTCCCTATTGGGTTAACCGCTGTTGCACTTTACACTCAAGAGCACGGCATTGGCTTATTTAATCAAATAGCCCTACCAAGCAGTTTAATTATTATATTGAGCATACTTTTACTCGATATATTAATTTATTGGCAGCATAGATTATTTCATCAAGTGCCTATTTTATGGCGTTTGCACCGTGTACACCACGCCGATGCACATGTAGATACAAGTACTGGCTTGCGCTTTCACCCTATCGAAATTGTGCTGAGCATACTTATAAAACTCATTGCAGTAACTGCTCTTGGCGTACCTGCCATTGCGGTACTTATATTTGAAATAGCACTTAATGGTTTAGCATTATTTAATCATGCAAATATACGCCTACCTAATGCCATTGAAAAACCACTGCGTTTAATATTAATGACGCAAATATTGCATCGAATTCACCATAGCCAAGTGGTTAGCGAAACTAACTCAAACTATGGTTTTAGTGTAATTTGGTGGGATAAATTATTTGGTAGCTACAAAGATAAAGCAAAAAAAGCCGACGCAGATATAAATATTGGCTTAAAAGAATACCCAAGCCAAAAGCAAAATGCCTCGCTTTGGGGATTACTTTCAATGCCTTTTAAAAACAAGTAAAAACAAGCATATTTTATCTCATACAATACCAATCCACTTAAAATTACTTTTATGTAGATTGGTATAAACAAAATACTCTTTAAATACTATAAATATACCTGTCACTAACCTTTTAATTGTTAAGTCCTTTCCTACTTTTTGACGTAAAAAATATTCCGTTCTTGCTCCCATCAAAAAACACAAACAACGTAACCATTTGTATAAAATGCAATTTATGTACAGTCTCAAATTGGTAAACTGGTCTTACCGTAAACTAATTGTAAATAAAATAAACAAATATGTTGACCATTTGCGTACTCCACAATATCATTTGTAAGCGCTTACAAAACACATATCAAAATGTAAGCGCTTACAGCACGAAAAAACAAAGCTCAAAAAACAATTAATCTGACAATAATCTGTTGAAACCGGGGTTCAGTTATGAACATTGAAACAACGCACATTACACGTTTACTTGCCGCTATCTCTTTAGTTACGTTAGCTGGCTGTGGTGGCGACTCTGCCACTAAATCAAATTTTGAAAATGTAGATGCCTCTGAACCAGTATCAGATTGGCAAATGGTTTGGAGCGACGAGTTTGAAGGCTCAGCCATTGATACAAACAAATGGAACTATGAATTAAACTGCAATGGCGGTGGTAACAACGAGAAACAGTGTTACACCGACAGCGAGCAAAATGCATTTATTGCAGACGGTGTGTTAAACATTGTTGCCCTACCCGCTGAAGAAGGTGCAGAAAAACCTTACACTTCAGCGCGCTTAAATACGCGTTACAACGCTGACTTTACGTATGGTCGCTTTGAAGTGCGCGCCAAACTTCCATCAGGACAAGGTAGCTGGCCAGCATTTTGGATGCTGCCAACAGATGAAGTTTACGGCACTTGGCCTCGTTCTGGCGAAATAGATGTTTTAGAATCAGTAAATCTTAAAACACCGGATGAAGACGGTGGAATAGAGTCAAGCATCCACGGCACACTTCATTACGGACGCGCGTGGCCAGATAACAGCTCTACGGGCAAAGAATTTAAATTCCCTGAAAATACTAACCCGGCAGATGATTTCCACACGTATGCTGTTGAATGGCAAGAAGGTGAAATTCGCTGGTACGTAGACGGTTACCTTTATGCAACTCAGCGTCAATCAGAAGTTCGTACTAATGCAAGTGACGAGGCTGTAGGTCTAAAACACCGTGGCTGGTTTGCAGAATATTTTGAGCAAGGTTCTGGCGAGCTTGAAACTCACTGGGATAGCGCACCATTTGATAAAGATTTTCACTTATTGCTAAACCTAGCAGTAGGCGGTGACTGGCCTGAAAACGTAAATGATTTAGGTGTAGATGCTAGCGCATTTGAAAACGGCCAAACCTTTGCTATTGATTACGTACGCGTTTATCAATGTGCATCAAACCCTGAAACAGGTAAAGGCTGTGAAACTATTCGCCCGGGTTACAATAGCCTAGACGATGCTTTGCTTGAAGGCGATGCACCAATTCCTAGCCCACCTTCGACAGGCATTGCAACACCACTGACTATTTTTGGTGAGTCATTTAATCCAAATTGGCCTGCATGGGATTGTTGTGGAGGATCTACTCCCGCTATTGTTGCAGATGAAACCCAAGGTAATGTAGTTGAATTTGTAGTAGGTGCAGAACCCACTGTAATGGGCTTTATTAGCCGTGAGATTTTTATTACTGACGAAGCAGGAAAAGCCAGCCCGTTTGATGCATCTCCAATGCTGGATGAAGGTTACGTTCGTTTTAAAATGAAAGTAACAAATGCACCAGGCACTGCTGATGCAGCTTGGCTTGTAAAACTTGAAAGTAATGAAGGTTCTAGCGCATTAGAAATGCCGATTACAGATAGCATTGAAGGCGTAAGTCCTGTTGTTGGCCAATGGCAAACTTATACATTTTTATTAAAAGATCTAGATGCTGCAAATTTAGATATTAGTGCAATTGATGTGATCATGGTGTTTCCAGCATGGGGCGCAGGTGAAGGCGCTGTTTATTTAATTGACGATGTTGAGATTACTCAAGATAACTTAGGCGTATCACCTGAGCTTACTATTTTTACTGATGAGCAAAACCTAGCATGGCCAATGTGGGATTGTTGTGGTGGCTCAACGCCTGTTGAAGCTATGGATGATGAAGAGCATGGTTTAACCGCAGAATTTAGCATTGGTGCAGAGCCTACTGTAATGGGCTTTAATAGCCGCACATCGTCAGGCGGCGCAGGTGAATCGTTTGATGCTAGTAGCATTTTAGATGAAGGCGTTATTCAATTTGATTTAAAAGTAACGTCTGCACCGAGTGACCCAACTACACCGTGGTTGTTTAAAGTTGAGTCAAACGAAGGTGACTCTGCAGTAGAGCTTGAATTAACGGCAAGTGTTGAAGGCGTAGCGCCAGTTACTGGCGAGTGGCAAACATATACGTTTAAGCTGTCTGATCTTGCAGCTGCTGGCTTAGATGTAAGTACTATAGATGTACTAATGATTTTCCCAGCGTGGGGTGCAGGTGAAGGCTCTGTTTACCGTGTAGATAACGTTAAGATTTATAATCCAAATGCAGCGCCAGCTGCAACGGGTGAGCTTACTGTATTTAAAGATGCAGCGGCCGAGCAATGGAGTATTTGGGATTGTTGTGGTGGCTCTACACCAACAACAGAAACCGATGATGACGCGCATGGCGCAGTAGCGCAATTTAGCATTGGTTCTACTGCTACAGTAATGGGCTTTATAGCTGATGAAGACGTATCGTTTGATGCCTCTGCAATACTTGAAAATGGTGTAGTTCAATTTGATATGAAACTAGTCTCTGCGCCTTCAAATATTGATGCTCAGTGGCTATTTAAAATTGAATCAATTGGTACATCAAGCGCAGTAGAGCTTGCTTTATCAAGCAGTGTTGAAGGCCAAGCACCTGTAACGGGCGAATGGCAAACATACACCTTCCCTCTTCAGCAATTGTTTGATGCAGGCTTAGACATTAGCGCATTAAACGTAATTATGGTTTTTCCTAGCTGGGACATGGGCGATGGCGCGCTTTACCGTATAGATAACGTGATTATTGCAAATCCATAAAACACACACCAATGGGCGCTTAGCGCCTATTGCTACACAACAACATTTTATAAAGCAGAGCTATTATGAACACATTCAATTTTAAAAAGAGCCAACTTGCGGCTTCTGTGTCTCTCATCATTGCTGCGAGCACATTAAACACAGCTATCGCTGCAGAAGCAGACATATCAGCAAAGCCTGATGTAGAAATTATTGAAGTAAAAGGTATTCGTGGTTCACTTATTCGTTCTATGGATATGAAACGCGACTCTTCGGGTATTGTAGATGCTATCTCGTCTGAAGAAATGGGTAAATTCCCAGATACAAACTTAGCAGAATCATTACAGCGTATTACCGGTGTATCGGTAAGCCGCGCTAACGGTGAAGGTAGCCAAATTACAGTACGTGGTTTTGGTCCAGAGTTTAACTTGATTACCTTAAATGGCCGCCAAATGCCGGGCACAGGTTATACACGCTCGTATAACCTTGAAAACGTTGCCTCTGAAGGCGTAAGTGCGCTTGAAGTGTTTAAAACAGCTCGTGCAGACGTGCCAAGCGGTGGCTTAGGTGCAACGGTTAATATTTCTACTGCGCGACCTTTTCAAAAGCCAGGTCAAAATTTTTCGGCAACCGTTAAAGCAAACCACGACTCGTCGAACGAAGCTGGCGATGACGTAACACCAGAGTTTTCTACTGTTTACAGCAATACCTTTGTAGATGACACTTTTGGTTTCGGTTTTTCATTTTCGCACCAAGAGCGTGACTTTCAAAAACAAAGTGCCAATATTCAAGGCTGGCAGGCAAACGTAGACTTACCTGAATTAGATAGCAGCAACGTAGTTGATAACCGCACAGATTCTGCAGGTAACTACTACTTCCCTAAAGACATGAACTACTCTATTGAAGATGTAGAGCGTGAACGTACAAATGGGCAAGTTACTTTTCAATACGCACCGGTCGATGGCTTTGTAGCAACACTTGATTACACAGCAAGTAAAGCTGTAACTGGCTCTCAAAGCATTGGTTGGGGTATTTGGAACGACTTTGGTAGCAATATAAATGGCTACGAACTAGATGAAAATGGCACTGCAGTATATGCAGACATTAGCGGTAATGACGCGTCATTCACAGCTAATAAAGGCACTACAGAAGTAAAAGCCCGCTCTCTTGGTTTAAACCTAGATTGGGAAATTAGCGACACGTGGCACGTAGAGCTTGATTACCACGACTCTAAAAACGAAACCGATAACGGCGCCGACAACGGGCTGGGAAGTGCAGGCCAAGTAATTTTAGGGTCTGATCAGCTAGCTAATAAAATTTATGATTACCGCACGGGCGAAGTACCTAGTGCACAAGTTAATTGGTTAAATGGCACAAGTGAATTAACGCCTGGCGAAATTGATTCAAACTTTAGTCAGTTTACTCACTCGCCGGGTGAATCAAACATTGAACAATTACAGCTGCACACAACATGGTATAACGAAAGCTATGACATTGGTTTAGTTAAAGTTAAATTTGGCGCATCACGTACAGAACAAAACACAGGTGGTTACACCGCGTGGAGTGGTTTAGTAGGTGGCCCAGGTTTTAACCCATCATATACAGAAATATTCCCAGACGGCATGTTTACCCGTAATGATACATCAGGCCTTTTAGATCAGTTTGATGGCGGCGGCAGTGACTTACAACCTGGTTACTACTATACCTATGACTTTGACGAAGCTGTTGCACGCCAAATTGCTTACTTAACGGCAGATGTTACAGGTGGCGATGCATATGCCGCTAATGCATACGCAGACGGAATAGATAGCGAGAGCTACGTAGAAGAAATCACTAATAGCTTTTATGTTCAATCAAGCTGGGAGTTTGACGTAAGTAACTACTACGTAAAAGTAAATGCAGGCCTACGCTATGAGCAAACAGACGTAACCAGTACTGTACGTCAACGCGTTGAAGATCAAGTTAACTGGATCAGCGCTTCAGAGTGGATCATGCAATACGCTGCGGGCGGCGATGATAACTTCTTAGAACAACAAGGTGATTACGATGTTTTACTACCTTCAATCGACGTAAGTGTTGATTTAACTGAAGACGTAGTAGCTCGCGTATCTTGGGGTAAAACAATGTCGCGTGCACCACTAGGTAATTTAGCCGGTGGCCGTAGTTTAACAGGCAGCCCAAAACCGGGTTCTCGTACAGGTAGCCAAGGTAATACAAACTTATTGCCGTTTGAATCAACAAACCTTGATTTATCACTTGAGTATTACTACGCAGAAGGTAGCTACGCGTCTGTTGGTTACTTTAAAAAAGACGTTGATAACTTTATTCAAACCACCATTACGCAAACCACTATTGATGGCTTGCACGATATTTTAAACGGCCCTCGTTACTTACAAGCCGTAAGCGATATTGAATCACGTGGTGAGCAAGCAACAACCGACGCTATTTTTGCACAAATGATTGCCAGCGGTTACGGCAATGCAAATGGCGTTATTGAACCAAACAGCGACGATCCGCTAATTACATGGAATATTAGCCAGCCACAAAACACCGACAGTAAATCGGTAGATGGTTTTGAAGTTGCAGTTCAACATCTAATTGGTGAAACCGGTTTTGGTATTGGTGTTAACGCAACATTTGTAGATGGCGACGTAGAATTTGATAGCGAAAGCCTTGATCAACAAGCACCGCTTACAGGCTTAAGTGACTCAGCTAACTTCCAAGGCTTTTACGAAAAAGACGGCCTATCAGTTAAAATTACTTACGCATGGCGCGACTCATACCTAATTGGTGTAGGCCAAGCGCAAGGTTCAGCCGATGCGCCTCCGCAATATGCTAAAGCCTACGGCCAATGGGATATGAGCGTTAACTACGATGTAAACGAAAACGTAACGGTATTTTTTGATGGCATAAACTTAAACAATGCCACCGAAGAGGGTTACGGACGTTACGAAGAGCAGTTCTTATTTGCTAATCAGTACGGTCCACGTTACTCAATTGGTGCCCGTTACACGTTCTAACTAAATTTCCTTTAGTAAAAAATGCAAAAAACCGCTCACTGAGCGGTTTTTTATTGTCTTAACTCTTAGCTATTTACCAGTAATGAGCAGTTAACCTCCGACCTTTGGTAAAGGTTTCTTACTTAATATCTCAAATGTAATTAAATCCACAAGCATTGAATAAACCACATTATTATTAATAAAAATAACAAAAAGCTCACCGTCAGAATTTAAACCTGATTCAATTATACGATTATAATCTGTAATAATTTCAGTGTAATTAGAGCCATCAACTTTACTTAAAGCAAAGGTCCGATTGTCGGTATTATCCAGTTTATTATCTAAATTAGTATCACTATTTATTACCTCATAAGAGATAATACGGGTGGCTGATCTTTCATTAAACTCATCATCTACAAGTGGCATTATATCTATAATCAACTGATCTATAGATTTAAATAACCAAACAGAGTTATTAGTAATGCTATTAATGAAGAGAACGTTTCTTGATCTAGTTGGTTTATAGCTACTTCCGCCAAACTCACTATACATCCCCAGTACTTCACTTTTTTCTACAAACAGTTTTTCGGACTCAAGTGCAATAAAATAAAAATCGGTGCCACTTATTTTATGTGGATAACCTAAGCGCCAGTTTTCTTCTTTGTTGTCGTCTTGAGCTAAATTTAATGTTGTTTGTTTTATGAGGTTTTGATCTTTAAAAATAACAGAAGCAAGTTGAAATAAAACAAACAACATCGCAATTATAAGCCCACTAAATAAAACCAGCCCATTAAGATGCCATACCCATTTAAAAAATTTATCTGATTTCATGTTATTCCAACTTCTAAACTACTTAATTTTAAAGTAGATAATTATCAACTAGTATTTTTTAATCTGCTCAAGCAACACATTAGTTGTCCAATCAATGCCGTTATACGCAACATCCGGCTTATAAAAATCTCCTGCTCCACGAGCTCTATTTACATATACTTTATTTGGCACTACAACTTTACCGAAGCCTGAAGGTAAATCAGCTAAGCGTACTTCCATATACATAGAATCAGCACTGCTTGGCGCACCGAATAACGTTGTATTTTCAAAAAGCTTAAACTTATCAAGCGCATCTAAACAAGCACTGGCGCACTGCGGCGGAACAATAACAAACACCTTGGTTTTAAAGTCACTAGTTAAAGGATTTTGTGGCATATTATTTAGCGTATTAGTTTCTTGTTCTACATAAAATGGGGCATCATTTTTAAGTGATAAAGCCATACCAGCTGCTACGGTTTTAACTATTTTCAATAATTCAGGCTGATCTTTTACAATCTCTAATAAAGACACTACATGGTCGGTATTATCTTTTGATGCTCTCCACCACACTTGCGTGTTTTGAGATTTATCATTTACTTTTTGTTCTACTACCTTTTCACCCCATAATTCTTTGGCTATTTGTGAGCTCCAATAAGATGAGCCACCTTGGTTATGACGCAAATCTAATACCACGGCTTTTGCAGTAAGTAACTTGCTACGCTGCTGTTTTATTTTTTCAAACACTTTATTGTATGCAGCAGTTTGTTTATCTGTTGATGAAAAGCTAGGCATAGCAATCCAAGCAATGTTTTTTTCAGGCCACGTTAAATCAATGGGAAGCTCATCACCGTTATAAGCATTTTCTAAATACTTGCTTGCTGACTTAGGCCTTACTGACCAATTTAATACGTGTGTATAGGTATCGCTATTGGCTTTAACAAATTCACATTTTTTTAGAGGGGTTAAAAATGGATTGCCCTCGTCAATTAGTAACCGCCAACCTTGCTGCCACCAATGCCCAGGTTGTGCAACTTCACCATGAAACTTAAATATTCTCTCACGCATTAAGGTATCAGTGCTTTGCCCATCACATTGGCTTACAACGTCGCCTTTGCTAATATTTTTGGTTTCGCTGTAATACACTTTTAGCGCGTCACCTCGCCATACAGCTCTAAAGCCCGGCCAGCGGCGCGCGGGTCTATCTACACTTGAAAACGCACCAGCGTGACCATCTTGTAAAATAGTGCTAAAGCGCGCAATTGCCGCTACATGCGCCTGCGGCCCACTCGCTTGAGCCGACAATGTAAGTGCCTCCGCTTTTGCTTGATTTAATAAATCAGGGAAAGTTGGGTTATTACTATCAAACATACCAGGGTGATTATGTGCGGTAATACTATAAGCCGCGTTAATATCGCGCTCTGTTATGCTGCGCCACTGCTCAGGCGTGGCTGGTAATGCTTGGTTTTTAGCTGCATTAACAATAGGTGATATTAGAAAAGCAGCGAGTAATACATAGTTGGTTGTTGTTTTTTTTATAGTCATAAAAATCCATTTAATTATTTACCAAAATAGAGCTGCGGTAGGAGTAACTTTTATACTTTGTAATTATTGTTTAAATTCAGGCTTTAATAACCCATAGCACCTCAAGTCATGAAACTCATTTTTCCAGTAACCACTTGCACGGCGAATACCTTCTTCTTTGAAGCCTAGCTTTTTCAAGACCGACTCTGAGGCAAGATTGCCAATCATAGTATCTCCTTGAATTCGGTATAGTTCACCGAATACAAGTTGATTTGAGAATGCAGCATTAATAACCTCATGTAATGCTTCAGAGGCAAACCCACACCCCCAATACTCAGAAGCTATTTCGTACCCTATGCTGGCATTTTTCATCTTTTGGTTCCATGTATTAAAGCCGCAAGTGCCAATTAACTTACCTGTAGTCTTTAGACGAATAGCCCATCGAATACCAATATTCTCAGTGAAGCGAGCATTGAAAAAATCAATTAATTTAGCTGATTGAGCTTCTGACTTATAAGCCTCTATATCGTAAAATTTAACAACTTCTGCATCTGAATAGATATTTAGAAGTGCTTCACTATCGCTTGCTGATAAGCTAGTAAGTATCAGACGTGCTGTTTCTAGCTCTGGGAAATTCATAAGCTCTCCGTGCCATAACCGAGTTTACAAAAACACCCGCGTTAAATTCATTCTATTTGTGCACAAACCATAGCTGAGTTCCTATTTTGGTTCAATTGCTACTTTCTGTTTTTTAACCTAGCGAGCTCTCTTGATTTAATTTTTAGCACTTTAATTTTAGCGCCATACCAATTAGCCATAGGTGCTGCTGCAATACCGTGTATTAAAGTACTCATCCATACAGCGTTAATCGCAATAATTAAAACTGAGTGACCGTACTGGCCTAAAATATCTTTAGAAATAATAAGTGCAAAAAGCGCTGTGGCAAGACCTCGAGGTCCAAAGAAACCCATAAACACTTTTGTTAATGTCTTTGCTTTTGTACCAATTAGCGATAGGTAAATAGCAAGAGGGCGTACAATAAATATACTCACTAAAATATAACCAACTACGGGGAAGGTTAAGTGCTCTATAGCTGAAGGCAGTAAACCAAGCCCAATAATAACAAACGAAGACCATATTAACATTTGCCCTTCGCTTTCAGTAAATTGGTATATAAATCGGCAATGCCCTTTTACACTATTGCCAAAAGCTAAACCTGCAACAAACGCTGATATAAATCCATTTCCGCCCAGTAAACTTGCCATTAGGTATGATGTGCCGGTAAGTGCTAAAACACCAATGCCTTCATATATAGTCGATGATATTTTTTTTGACTCAGAGTATAAAAATAAACGTCCGCTCGAGAACCCCATTAATGCGCCAACCAAAATACCTATAAATATTTGGCTAAATCCAAACACTAACCATGACATTTCATTTTCTTGAGAGCCGGTTTCCATAGCAACTATACTGGCAAAAAATAAAATAACAGGTAATGCTAGTCCGTCATTTAAACCGCTCTCAACTGATAAACTTTGTCGCTCGTTTAAAGGTACGCTCTCATTGCTAACAACAGCTTGCCCTAAAGCCGCATCAGTCGGTGCTAAAATTGCCGCAACTAGGGCTAGCATGGCCCAAGGCCACTGTGGGAAAAACAAATAAGCAAAGCCTGTACCAATCAAAATACTCAACGGCAAACCTATCAATAGCATTCTTAAAGGCCATGTATTTTGCCTTTTTAATCTTCGTAGGTTTATTTGTGAAGCATCTAAAAATAATAATACAACTAGCGATATTTCTGCTATTAAATACACGGTTTCATGTGCATCGCCTATATTAATAAGTCCAGCCTGTGATACGGCAAAACCAATACCCAAAAATACCATTGGTGCGGTAATAATGGTTGTGGACAGCTTTTTAGCTAGCATAGAGTAAGCACTAACTGAGAACAGAAGAATGAGTAATCCTATTTCCATTGGGAAATCCTATTAGGCATGGCTTGGTATTTTTATTAGAAAATATCAGGGTTGAGGTTAGTTATATTAAATCAGCACAATTTATTGAATTAATTTGTATAAGCTTATTTTTAACTCTAGTCTAAATAATAACCGGCACCTAAATGATATTAGCCTGCCGGTTACTTTTAACTTTTAATATGCAAAAGCTTATTTAGCAGCTGCACGTTTTGCGTCTAAACCAAGTAACTTATCAATAGACAAAAAGCCAGGCCCACGAGCAAAAATCACTAATAATGAAACAGCCCACCACGATGCCGGATTAATCCAATGATCCAGTGTAGGAAAAACTGCAAGCTGAATAAACAATGTCATACCAATAAGGCCCAGTGCTGCAAAGCGAGAAAACAAACCGATAATCAGTAATATTGGAAGCAGTACCTCAACAACACCAGCAACCACAGCAAGCGTTTCAATTACTTTTACAAGAAATGAGCCATCAACATAATCTAAGGTTTGAGGATTACAAAGCTGCAAAGCACCTTCTCTAACTGGATCAGGACAGAAAAATTCGTATTTAAATAGGTCGTATTTATCAACATTAAATTGTAAAAAGCCATCCCATTTGCTCAAACCAGAGTCTAGGAATACTTTAGCGACCATAAAGCGAAGAAAAAACAGCGCTATGGGCTCTAAGAACCGCGATAACTGCTCTCCCATCTGCACGTACAGTTGTTGTATTTTTTTTATCATGCCCATATTTGTTCCTACTCTTGTAATGTACTAATTGATTTGGATTTCTAATAATTCATTTTGTAAGCATGCTGTAAAAGCTTCGCTCACTTCAAAGTTTTCATCTACTGTTATTGCTGCATCAAAAGCTTCACCCAACGACCTACCTGTACCTTGTAGGGCCTGCATAAGTTTAACTTCAGCAGCGCAAAGGGAACGGGCTTGCACCGCACCTTGCAAGCGCCATAACATAATAAAATCCTCAGTAGAGGATTTAGTTACAGCGACATCATTATTATTTGTTTTTAGCGAAATCCATTCAAAAAATGCGCCTTCACTCACACTAAGTAGCAGTACACTGGGGTTAAGCTTTACATTAAGTTCAGTAAGCTCAGTACCTTGTTCCATTAGTTGAGTAACATATTCTATAGTTAAAGTTTCAGTTGAATCAGCGCTCATCAAACTCATTAGCCACGCGTAATCTAAATGCGCAATATCAACTAAGTTCGTATATAAACTTAGTGTACTTAGCTGATTTACAGTGACTTCAAAAATATGCTGATTTTCAATTTCACTATCTTTAATCAAGCCTGCAACAAAGTCTGGAAAGCTTAATCCGTATCCGACCAAAGTGCCCTGCTCTGGCGGAAAACGGTCAACATAAAGTCGTGCCATTTTTCGAAAGTTCTCACTACCTACTTTTTTTTCACACATAGGAAAATTAGCTATTAATGCATCAACACAGCCTTTATAAAACCCGTTACGATACACAGCTAGTCTTTTAATGTGCGATGGATTTTCGCAAAAATGCTCCATTGCACTTGGATCGCCCGTTCGCAAATAGCGAGTAAAAGCATCAATATATTGATTGGTACTCATCAGCGAACCACTTCTTTATGAGGTATATTTAAGCGACTTTGTAACTCACTTTGATTTAAATAGCTTTGCGCAGTTTCTCGCTCGCTCATAAGCTCTTCAAACGATGGAATATTCGCATCTCGCTCAACAAGCACTGGTCGCTGACCAAATATCTCAATTGCTTGTTCCAGCAAATCCCATACAGGCGTTGCTACCGGTGCTGCATGGCTGTCTATCAATAATGACTGACCAAGAGCTGGATCCGGATCGTGCCCTGCAATATGAATTTCTCCAACAAGCTCAGCGGGGATCTGCTTTAAATAATCAAGCGCATCAATACCCGTATTTTTACTACTGATGTATAAGTTATTAATATCGATAAGTAAGCCACAACCAGAACGCTTAGCTGCCTCAACTAAAAATTGAGGTTCTTCCATATCACTTATAAAATCTAAATAGTTACTTGGGTTTTCTACTAAAATTGACCGACCTATGCCCGTCTGGTAACAATCAATCCCATTAATTAAAGACTCAAGTGCATCTTGGGTGCGAGGTAAAGGCATTAAGTCTGCAAAATATTTTCCATCCGACTTAGACCATACAGCGTGTTCAGATACCAGTGCTGGTTGAAACTCATCAATCAACGCTTTAACTCGTTTAGTATGAGCAAGCATGGCTTTATGATCAGAGCCTAACGAACCGCCAACACCATGAAAACTAATATCAAAATTTTCACGTACAGCTCTCAAATAATTTAATCGAGGACCACCTGCCACAAAATAATTTTCTGTATGCACTTCAAACCAAAGATTATTATTTGTAGATGGCAGCTCTACCTGTAAAGCTAAAATGTCGTCAAGATGTTCTGGTTTTAAACTAAGACCTGCACCTAATTGCTCCCCAGCAACAATGCACTGGGGAAAACCTGCTTTATTAACCTTCAAGCGAGCCTTTACCATTAGGAGTTACAACTGATTCACATACGCCTTTAGGTGCATATGTCCATGCGTTAGCTTGGAAGTCTGTAGTTGAAGTGCCTTCACAACTCGTTCCTGCACCTGCTTTACAATCATTTTCACCCGCTAAAGCAATACCAAAACATTTATCTTTACGACCGCGAACTTTATCACCAGCTACCCAGCCTTTAAATTGCTCTTGTACTTTTGCTGAAGCACCTTCTGCAACGGTTAATTGACTGTTTGGACCTGCCACAGCACCCGCGCTTAAAACTGCTGCTGATGCACCGATTAATAAAGCCTTAGTTAAATTTACTTTTTTCATTTTTATGCTCCGGATTAAAATATTTTTTCTTGTTTTATCAATGATTGTTAATAATACCAATCCGCAATAATACTTAATCATTTTGCGGGGCTAAACGTGTCGCTACTTGCGTTAAAAAATTCTCATTTAGAACAACTAAATAGCGAATTTTTTGCCTAGCTATCAACACGTTTTTCCATCCTCAAAATAAATCACTTAATTAAGCGAATTGGTATAAAAACATTCATATTTTGATAAACAAGCACAATGGAGATAAGCAATATCGCCGTTTTATCAATTTAATAGACCTATCGTTGTTATAAAAACTTTCAGATTATTTGCTTACAATGAAAAACAACTGTAAACAAGAAGTAAATATAGTGGACTAAGCAGTTAATACAAACATTAGAAAAGCTAACCTAATTGTTTTGATAATGAATAAGCTTGGAAAAGTTCATATTTAGTGGATTAGATGCATTGAGGCACTTTGTTTTGGTAATGATCTACAAATAGAAATTTACTTAACTGAGGAAGGATAAAAATATTATTTAAAGGTTCCTTATATTTACACCACTCTATACTCGCTAAATTAGCGTTTTTTAAGTAGGACTCGTAAACACCGTCATTATAATGTTATTTTCTGCAACGCTAAAATGTTGGACTACATGGCCATTATCAACGGTTGATTGCCTATAAAAAAAGCGCTACAAATAGGTAGCGCTGGCATTATTACTTAATGGTTGTTTATTTAAAGCTTAGGCTCTTTATTTAAAAGAAGCCGAGCGGATCTTCGCTGTAGCTCACTAATAGGTTTTTAGTTTGTTGGTAGTGCTCCAGTGCCAGTTTGTGCGTTTCGCGCCCTATTCCTGATTTTTTATAACCACCAAACGCAGCGTGTGCTGGGTACATGTGATAACAGTTAGTCCACACTCGCCCTGCTTCTATTTTGCGACCCATACGATAAGCACGATTCATGTTTCTGCTCCACACACCTGCACCTAAACCAAACTCAGAGCTGTTGGCAAGCTCGAGTGCTTCGGCCTCATCTTTAAAGGTCGACATTGAAATAACAGGGCCAAAAATTTCTTCTTGGAACACACGCATATCGTTTGTGCCCTTTAATAACGTAGGTTGTATGTAGTAACCACCGTTTAAGTCATCACTTAGCTGCTCTACATTACCGCCAGTGAGTACTTCAGCGCCTTCTTTTTTGCCTATTTCAATGTAGCTCAGTATTTTATCAAATTGCGCTTTTGAAGCTTGTGCGCCAACCATAGTTTCGCTATCTAGCGGGTTTCCGCGTTTAATTTTTAAGGTACGTTCGAGTATTCGCTCAATAAACTGCTCGTAAATGTCTTCTTGAATAAACAGCCTTGATGGGCACGTACACACCTCACCTTGGTTAAAGTAAGCAAGCACGGCGCCTTCAATAGCTTTGGATAAAAACGCATCGTCTTTTTCCATTACATCATTAAAAAATATATTAGGTGATTTACCACCGAGCTCGACCGTTGAAGGAATAATATTTTCAGCAGCGCATTTCAAAATATGTGAGCCCACAGGCGTTGAACCTGTAAATGCAATTTTAGCGATACGCTTGCTTGTTGCCAGTGCTTCACCCGCTTCTTTACCAAAGCCGTTTACTATATTTAATACGCCTGCAGGGAGTAAATCGCCAATTATCTCCATTAAAACTAAAATAGAAGCTGGTGTTTGCTCAGCCGGTTTTAAAATTACACAGTTACCTGCAGCAAGTGCTGGCGCTAGTTTCCAGGCGGCCATTAAAATAGGGAAGTTCCACGGAATAATTTGCCCAACAACCCCTAGTGGCTCATGAAAATGATACGCAACGGTGGTTGCGTCTATTTCACCTATAGTGCCGTCTTGCGATCGTAGGCACCCCGCAAAGTAGCGAAAGTGATCTGCCGCTAGCGGAATATCAGCAGCGAGTGTTTCACGAATTGCTTTACCGTTATCCCATGTTTCGGCAACAGCTAGTAACTCTAGGTTTTGCTCAATTCGGTCGGCTATTTTTAGCAGTATGTTACTTCGGTCGGTCACCGACGTTGTGCCCCATTGCTCTCGCACTGCATGCGCTTTGTCGAGAGCCAGCTCTATGTCGTCTTTGTCTGAACGCGGTATTTGGCAAAATACCTTACCGTTTACTGGGCTTATATTATCAAAGTATTGGCCATTTACAGGCTTTACCCACTCTCCGCCAATGTAGTTTCCGTATTGTTGTTTAAAGTTTACGAGTGCGCCGTCGCTACCTGGATTTGCATATATCATGTGTGTGCTCTCTTTATTGTTGTTAGCTAAAGGTCGAACATTTATATAAAACAAAATGCTTTATATTTAATCGACATTAAACTAACAAGCGCCTAAAAACTTGATTAGCTGTCCACAAAAGTTGTCTGTGAGTCCAAACTAATAAAAACCTAAAGGATTGATATGCACACATCTCAGTTAAACAAAAAACGCCAACAACTTGATGTATTAATAGAAAATAAAGTCACATTCGCTGCAGATAGCAGTGAGTTGAGTATTTACGACACGTATCAAAGCGCGCAAAAGGTGGCACTGCACTCAAACGAGCTGCTGTTTTGTGCCATGCTTAGCGGCAAAAAGGTAATGCACGTAGAAAGCAGCCAATACCATAAAGCATTTTTACCACACGAGTCGTTTGTATTAGCGCCAGAGCAAGGTGTTTTAATTGATTTTCCACAAGCATCAATGCACGCCCCAACTACTTGTTTAGCGATTGAAATTAGCACCGACAAAATAACTAGCGTGGCGAATGCACTTAACATGCAGCAAAACTTTGCACACGATGGCTTATTTGAATATGTACCGCAGTTAGTGCATACCCAACATAATATTCAAACGCAGCAATTATTAGAGCGCATGGTGCATTTATTTAGCGAGCAAGGCGCACAGCGACATTACTTGATTGATTTGTCGTTAAACGAATTAATCACCCGTTTACTACAACAACAAAGCCGCGAGCTATTGCTGGCTAGCTGCGATAAGCCACGCCTTAAAACAAAAGTCAGCGATGCCCTGCTTTATATTGAAGAACACTTAAGTGAAACGCTCGACATAAATACCTTATGCAAAATAGCCTGCATGAGCCGCAGTAAGTTTTATCAGCAGTTTAAACTTGCATTTGGCACTAGCCCAGCCCTTTGGCAGCAACAATTAAGACTTAAAAAAGCGCGTGCTCAATTGCTACAAGGCCATGCAATTAGTAAAGTTTGCTTTGATGTTGGATTTAATAGCGCGAGCCACTTTAGTCGTTTATTTAAACAAACGTTTGGCATTGCGCCTAAAGAGTGTCGACATTAGCTCTAAAGGGGCATTACCTGAGTTGGCTGATATAATTTAAACGATTAAAACCCCATATTACGGGGCTTTAAATTAGAGTCATATCTATTGCTTTATAAAGGTGACACCTTTAGGTATTTCATCTTGGGGTAATCGAGTAGAGTGCATTTGCGATAACAACCATTTATCGCCCACTTTTGATACAACGGCACTTTCTAACCAATAAATATCAATACTTCTTTCGGTGTTTTTAATATTGGCTTTATTCCAGTAATTAATAAAAGCAACATCACCCACTACACGCGAATTTATAACACTAAAATAATTAGTTCTTATAAAGTCAGAAGGCTTAACAACATTTATAAAGTCATTAATAGTCCACACTTCACCGTGCTCTAAAAGTAAAAATGAATCATCAACGGCTGCACGCATTTGCGTGTGATCAACGTTAGAAACAGCCAAAAAAAGATCGCTCACCGGCGTGAATATATTGTTATCTTTTGCATGTATCGATGCCGAAAATATCAGGAATGTAATAAAGGTAAGTACTTGTTTCATTGTTTTTATAATGTGTAGTTTGCTCAATAATAATGAGTGTATTTTAATAGAGCAGTATTAACAATTGAAATAAACCGAATGTAACTACCTAACAATGTTACCCATAGAGCTAAAAAGCACTCTATAAGAGTGCTTTAATTTAATTTTTTCAATCAAGCTATTCGTCTAGCCAATCTATGGCTGCGGTAGCATTTTCAAAGTATTGAACCTCACCCGATATGAACCAGTTACCTATTTTTGCCATTCGAGCTTGCCACTCTTTATTACCGTAAATAGCTACTTTTTTAAATTCTTTAGAGTGTTTAACACCTAACTTTAAGTCATCCCACGCTGCGCGTAGTTCCCAACCTTCAAGTTCGCTACCATCTATTAAAGCATTGACAACTGGGTGCTTAACTTCGCCAAGAGCTGAATTTATCATTGGGGTAATTATTTTATAATCGTCGTGAGTAAGCGTACCAACGGCTTTAAGTTTTAAAAAAAACTCTCTTCCTGCACGTTCAAGACCAATCGATAAACCATGTGTTGTGTGTACCATTACTGCTCTCCTTAAATAGGCTGAGTGGTAAAAGTACACCTTCTAAAATTAATTAGTCCTGAACTAAATCAATAAATAATCTCAAATAAACGACTCAATTACGCATTTTGTACGCGAGATATCTGGTTTTCTACATCAGTTAAATGGCCCGTTTTAAGCCATACTTTTGCACCATTACTTCCCGCTTTAACGTTAACAGAGCTGTTAATAGGCACTCTTAACCAACTATTTTTTACAAGGGTATCGGCTTGTTCATCAAATGAGCCTTCAAGTACTAGCAGCTCTGCTCCACCTTTTGCGTTTATAACCATGCAGGCGCTGGGCTTAAAGTCCAACAAGCTTACGTCTTCAAAGTCGTCTTGGTATAAAGGGGTTACGGCTACATTTTTAAAACTAGGGTGCGCCGTACTTTGCATCAAGTCTGTTTGTAAACGCACGTGGGTTCGATCATCTGGCTGAAACTGCCATAACTTTACAAATATAACGCAGCCATTTTCAGACCCCGGTTTGTGCTTTGATTGCGGTGGATTACGGATATAAGAACCTGCCACAAAGTCACCGTGCTCATCTTGAAATACCCCTTCAAGCACAACAAACTCTTCACCGCCTGTATGTACATGCGGCGAAAATTCACTGCCAGGTGCATAACGAACAATGGTCGTGGCGCGAGCAACTTCGTCGCCCACACGGTCCAGTGCTCGTCTATCAACGCCCGCCATTGGCGATGCAACCCACGGGAGCGTTTCGCTATGTACCACAACTCGTTTACTAAAATCGGCAGCAATTTTCATATTTGGCTCCTAACCGTAACTCCACTTAAATTTTAAACTAACAACCTAATTAAGCCGCAACACTTGGGCGTTTTGCTACTTTTTCTTGCCATGCTAATAAATGAGTTAACTCATTCGGGATTGCTATTTGTGCAAATCCAGCAAATACCAACCCAGCATACAATGTAATATCAGCAATACTAAACTGCTCACCAGCAACAAACGCCGATTGCGCTAGTACATCATTAAAATAGCTAAACCCTTGGCGTGCTTTTTCGCCTTGTTTTTCCCCCCAAGCCACATTTTGATACGTTTCAAGCTCTGGACCTAAGCCATCAGTTGCATGATGAAAGTAAGTTGCCACAGCGTCAAGCACCATAGATTCTGCGCGTTTTTGCATCATGTTAATTACTGCACGCTCTTTTGCGGTTTCACCCATTAAAGATGGGCCTTCAAATGCGGTATCAATATACTCAGTAATAGCGGTACTTTCTGATATAAACGTGCCGTCATCTAGCTCTAATACGGGCACACCTGCTAATGGATTTTTAGCTAAGAAGGCTTCTGTTCTGTGCTCACCATTTAATAAATCAACAGGTACAAACTCAACATTTGCAGTGGCATTTTTTTCAGCTAAAGCGATACGAACACGAAGCGGGTTTGGAAAGTTTTCTACATCATAAATTTTCATAGCAATCTCTACCTTTATTGTTTAAAAGTGAATTAATGGCAGCAACCTACCTACCGATAGGTAATTTATAATATTAAACTAAATTTAAGTCAACGTTTAAATTTTTCTGATTTATAGGATTTAACTTAATTCATAATAAAATTAGGGGGTTGCTTAAAAATAAAAACGCTTGTAAATAACTACCTACTGGTCGATAATTTTGCTATACCAATTGCATTAAATAAGTGATCTATTATTGCGCTAAGAAAATAGCGCAATAACAAGGCGAAAATTATGACATCTAATTATTCTATATGAATAATTTTTAACGCAGTTAGTGAGTTGTTTAATGCGATACAATGATCATGTTTTAATAAAATTGGTATTACTGCAGATAGGAAAATATTAAAAGTGAGTAAAAAAGAAGCGTTATTAAAAGCAGCTGAAAACAAGGTGCGCCTTGGCGGGTACAGTAATTTTAGTTTTAGAGAGCTCGCAAGCGAAGTTGGAATTAAGAGCGCCAGTGTGCACTATCACTTTCCGACTAAGGCCGATTTAGGTGCTGAGCTTGCTCATCAATATACTAATTCTTTTTTAGCTGCGTTAGGCGAGCCAAGCGAGCTTAAAGCAAGCGGTAAAAATCCTATTGATGTGTACACTCAGCTTTTTAGAAGTGCATTAGTAACCGATCGTAAAATGTGTTTATGTGGTTTGCTAGGAGCCGAAAGCGATAGCCTTCCAGATAAAGTACGCCTTGAAGTAAAACGCTTTTTTAATCAAAATTTAACATGGCTTAGCGCTGCACATTTAGCTAATGGTGAACTCAACCCTACTAAAGCGGCTATTCAAACAGTGAGCTTGCTTGAGGGCGCTATGATGATAAGCAAAACGCTCGACGATAACAGTTACTTTGAACTTGCAACTCAGTAATACCTAAATTTAGTACACAAAAAAAGCGAGCTATTCATAATGAATAGCTCGCTTTTTTAATGCTTGAAATAACTTATGTGATTATTAAACCGCTGTTGGTTTAACTTTATGCTTAGAGTGCACAATAGCTAAAACAATTAAGCCAATCACTGTCACTACAGCGCCAATAGGTTTACCTAAATCGCTTGATAAGTTAAGACCAATTGCTGCAGTGCCAATATAAGAAACCGTTACCGCTGTTGCTATAACAGCAGGAACACTCGCAATCCAGTGGAATGCTCCACGGTCAAACAGGTACTTAGTGGCAAGCCATAATACGCTTGTAGAAAGCAGCATGTTTGAAAATGCAAAGTAGCGCCAAATTAACGAGAAATCGAGTTTCGTCATAAAGTATGCAATAGCAAGTATAGGTACCGCTACCAATAAGCGGTTACGTAAACTTTGCGGAATATTAAACGCATCAACAACGGTTAAACGTAGTGAGCGGAACGCTGTATCGCCAGAAGTAATCGGGAAAACGGCTACTGCAATAATTGCCATTATACCGCCAAATACACCTAAGTAACTGTTAGCTACATGGTTTACAACTAAACCTGGACCACCTTGATCAAGCAATGCTTTTAAGCCAGCGTAACCATCTGGGAACGCTGCAATACCTGCAAGTGCCCATACACAACCAACAATACCTTCACACATCATAGCGCCGTAATAAACTGGGCGTACGTATTTTTCGTTAGTTAAACAGCGCGCAATAATTGGCGCTTGAGTAGAGTGAAAACCACTAATAGCACCACAGGTAATTGTTATAAATAGCAATGGCCACGTTGGTAACCCATCTGGGTTTGGTTCTAAAAAGTCATGTGCGTGGTCAGCTTCAAAGTAAGCTAAAAAGTCACTTGGTACCGGTAAGTGCGGCGCATTAATTAGTAATGAAATAGCAATTGCCACTGTCATTACAATCATTAGCGCACCAAAAATTGGGTAAAACTTCGTGATAATTTTATCAATTGGTAGCAAGGTAGCTAAAAAGTAATACGCTAAAATAGCGAGTACCCAAAAGGTATTATTTGCCAGTATTGTACCTTCAAAGAAATCAAGGTTACTTAGCAAACCTGCAGGGCTCATAATAAATACTACACCTACAAAAAACAGTAGCATGGCAGTAAATACAAGCATAAAGCCTTTAAATACGACGTTGTAATAATGGCCTGCGATTTCTGGTAGGCTTTTACCGTCTTCTTTTATACTCATTACACCTGAGAAAAAGTCGTGTACAGCGCCACCTAAAACATTACCAAGTACAATCCATACTAGTGCAACTGGTCCGTATAAAGCACCTAAAATTGGGCCAAATATTGGACCTACGCCAGCAATGTTTAAAAACTGAATTAAAAATGCTCGTACAGGGTGAATAGCTACGTAATCAACACCTTCGCTAAAGCGTTTTTGTGGTGTGTCAGCAGTTGAATCCAAACCGGCTTGTTTTTCAACAAATGGGCTGTAAAACTTATAGCCCAGTATTAAAATAGTGAGGCAGATAAAAAAGATGATCATAAAGCACGTTTCTCTTTTTGTATTTTAGTTATAGAGCGCATTGTGTGTCGCCCCGCCTTTTCAATCCGTGAATAATCGACGAACAATAACAAAGGTTCAACCCTCAAACAATAAGACGTTTAGCTAATACAATAATCGATATAAGCCACTATTTACGCAACCTGCACACTTAACGCTCCACATTGAATATTTATTACACACGTCTTATTTTGGGCACAAAAAAAGCGGTTAAACTTTTACGTTATAACCGCTTTCACACACAATGTTTTTTTAACGTGGGTTCATAAACTCACTAATTTGTTGATGCGTTAAAGTAGGTGTTGCGCCAGAACTTTCGGCGACCATTGCTCCAACGGCACATGCAAAGTCAACGGCATATTGCGCGTCGTCGTTGCTACAAAGCTGATAAATTAACGAACCTAAAAATGAATCCCCTGCGCCAACAGTGTCAATTACGCTAATTAAATAACCTGAATTATAAAAATTCTCGCCTTTGATTGTTAATAAAGCACCGTGGCTGCCTTTAGTTACACATAAGTAATCGGTATTTGTTTGCTGTGCTATAAACGCTAAATTTTGTTCAAGCGAATGAAACTTACAACCCATCGCTTTTGCTATTTCGTATAGCTCTTCATCGTTTAACTTAATAAAGTCTGCTTTATTCATTAAATCTACAAGTGTTTCTAGCTTGTAATGCGGTGCACGTAGATTTACGTCAAATACTTTAAAGTTTGCTACATCAACTAGTTGATTTAATGTTGCTAAAGACGCTTCGCTTCGGCCAATTAGGCTGCCAAATACAAATACATCGCTACTTTTAACTTTACTAAGTAACTCATCAGTAAGCGCTATATTATCCCACGCAGTGTCTGCCACTATTTCATAACTTGCTGAGCCACCACTGTCGAGTGTTACCTCAACCGTGCTAGTTTTTTTGTCACTATTAATAGCAATGTATTCGCAGCTTACGCCTTTGCTAGTAATTTCGCCAAGTAACTCAGCGCCTAACTCGTCGTTACCTACTGCACTTATCATGTCGGCTTTAATGCCTAGTGAGTTGATACGCACACACATATTAAGTGGCGCGCCACCTAAGCGTTTACCTGAATCAAAACAATCCCACAGCACTTCGCCAAAGCAGCTAACACTTACGTTTTCGCCTGATTTATGATTAATTAAAATGCTCATAATTAGTTACTCTTTTGATCAAGTACAGCCTGCATAATGGCTTTAATTTTACTATTAGGTGCATACAACGCAGCAATCGACTTTTTATATTCAGCAGTAAACGTTTCGTTATGCTCAAGCTTACCAAACAAGCTCGTTAACTTTAAAAATGCAGACGGGCTAGTTTGAGTCTCTTGCGCGTAAGAATTAAGCTCTTTGTGCATCGCATCTTGAATTTCAAGCTTTTCGCCGTTTTCACTTAAACCCTTATCGCTGTATAAGCACCAAGTAGCAATAACAAGCGTTGCCAGTGATACATCGCGACCTTGTACTAGGTTTTCGTTAATTGTAGCAATTAAAAACTTAGGCAGTTTAGCTGAGCTTTCACTACAGATACGCGCTAGGCTGTCTTTAATATTAGGATTAGCAAAACGCTCTATTAACGTATCTTTGTAGCTTTCAAGGTCAATGCCTTCAAGTGGTTCAAGATTTGGCGTTACTTCTTTATCCATAAAAGCACGCAGGTATGTGGCAAATAATTCATCAGATACCGTTTCGTCAATAGTGCCATAGCCATGGATTGAACCTAATAAACCAAGCACAGAATGCCCTGCATTAAGTAAGCGTATTTTCATGGTTTCATAAGGCGTTACATCAGTAACAAACTGTGCACCAACAACGTCCCAATTTGGGCGAGAGTCACTAAATGTGTCCTCTATTACCCATTGTGTAAACGACTCACAGGTAATTGGCCACTCGTCGCTAACACCATATGCATCAACCACGTAATCAATATCACTCTTTTTAGATACCGGTGTAATACGGTCAACCATCGCATTTGGAAACGATACGTTTTGCTCAATCCACTCACTTAGGTCTTTGTCTTGCTCTGTAGCAAAGGCTAAAAGCATTTTGCGTGTTACGTTACCGTTGTGCTGAATGTTATCGCACGACTGCACTGTAAATGCGCCTAAGCCTTGCTCTTTACGCAGTTTTAACGCAGCAGTAATGTAACCAAACGCTGTAATTGGGTCGTTCGGGTTATTAATGTCGTTAATAATATCTGGATTACTGGTGTCAAACTCGCCCGTTGCAGGATTAAAGTTGTAGCCGCCTTCGGTAATAGTAAGCGACACAATTTTAGTATCGCTGTGCGCTAACTTATTAATTACCGCTTGTTTGTCCTCTGGAGCAAACAAAAAGTCGATCATTGAGCCAATTACTTTGTTATCTATTGTACCGTCTGGGTGTCTAACAGTAAGCGTATAAAGGTAATCTTGCTGCTTTAAAATATCACGCAGACCACGGTTACCCTCTAAAAGGCCAACACCACATATGCCCCATTGTTCAGAGCCTGGAGTTTTTAAAAGCTCGTTAACATATACCGCTTGATGAGCACGATGAAAACCGCCCACGCCAATATGAACAATACCGGCTTTAACTGCGCTACGGTCGTAGGTTGGTGTATCAACATGGCTTGGTAATTGAGCCAAGCTTTGTTGGTTTAGCCCTGTAACTAGAGCGTCAGTGTGTTGATGTTGCGTCATGGTGCGACCTTACTAAACAAAAATAAAATATAAATTACGATACTGTATTACGATAAGTAATTACGATGCTGTATTGAGTACTTTATGGCGTTTTAACGACCAGTACGCAGTAACAAAATAAATAACAGTACAAATAAAACAGGCTATTTCGAATTGCGATTTATTAGCGCTGTACATACTCATAGTTTCACTGAAAAACATCACCTGGCTGGCAAATATAAAAATAATAACCAGTGAAACCGTAGAAACCGCATTAAGTACTTTGGTAAATACAGAGCTGTCAATTACTGGCTTTGGAATGTCTTTAGCTTCAGCAGCTTGATATTCTTTGATATCACGTTGCTCTTGCTCTTCTGCTTCAATCTCTTGTGTGTAATCTTCACCGGCGCCGTATTTTTTAGCTAAAAGCGTATAAATAACGATTGTGAAAATCCACGTAGGAATAAACAAGTAGTAAAACGACATTACATCAATAGCATTTAAACCAAACCCAAACACAAGTGCTAACGCCCAAGATGCTATAGCCGGTACGCTGCGAGTAATGTTTTTATATTTAGCCCAGTAACGTGTTAGGCCAATTTTAGGAAATAACACATGCTCAGCAAACACAATGCCGCCTACTGGTACAACTAATAAACCTGCGTAGGTAAGTAGCGGAAGCATTTGTGAAAATACAAACGGGAAACACGCAATAATCACGGTTACAACACCTACAATAGCGGTTGTGCGTTCACGTGATTGATTAACAAATATAGATTGTGCTGCAAGACCTGCACGGTAAAGGTTTGCGTTAGCTGTAGTCCAACCGGCAATAATTACAATAACAAAGCCGGTCCAACCTAATGCATGGTATGCAACATCGCCCGGATCAAGTGATGAAATAGTTGTTTTAAGTAATACCGCAACGCCTGCGCCCATAATACCGGCAGAGATCCACGCTAAGTAATGACCAAAAAACATGCCCACGCCAGAAAACAAGCCATAGCTTTTGCGTTTAGCAAATCTAAAAATAGCCATGTCGATTAAACCAAAGTGAGTAATTGAGTTAGCAGCCCATGCAAAGCCAATAACTTCTAATAGGCCAATGCCTTTTTCACCATCGGCATTGGTGCCCGTCCATATGGAGGAGTCGCCTATGGTCATAAAGTCGCTAAAGCTAGTTAAAGAGGTAGAACCTAATACGTGATTTGAAAGCTCAGGGAATAACGCGAACGAACCTGCAATAAATATAACAAATAGCCACGGCGCACACAGTTTCGAAAAGTCAGCAACCGTAGAAAAGCCATACATCGCAACAAACACAACAATAGAGCCAACAGCTAAAACAATGGCTACAAACCAAAAGCTATTTGGATACCAATCAAGTTGTGCAGGTATATCAAACAAAAACCGCACGGCGGTGGAGGATACCGTGATCATCGCGGCCGATATAACACTAAAAATAACCACGTTAGCCCAGTTATAGAGCTTGGTCATTGAGTTACCAGCAATTTTGTTTAAGTAGTTATATAAACTTAAGCGGGTTTCTACTGCAATGGGTGCAGTAATCAGCCACCAAGAACACATTGCTAGCAGGTTACCTATTAATAAACCCAGTAGAATGTCGATGGTTGAAGCGCCTAATGCAACAAACGTTGCACCAATAACAAATTCAGTAGCCGCAACATGTTCGCCAGCGTATAGCCCTGCAAAATGTTTCCAGCCGTGAAGCTTATTATTAGCAACAGGAAGTTGCTCTTCGTTTACATCTTTAAATGTTTGTGTGTGTGGACTCGTTGCCATGGTATTTCCTATTGTTAACAGCAAAAGATTTAATACCTAAATACTTTGCCTTTTATAATTTGGCTTATAAACGCATGGTGTTTCGCCATGTTTTGTTTTATTTTTAGTAAAGCAAAACCATCTACATTTATATTTTGCGTTTGCTTGCCTGTCAGTGAGTAAGGCGAGCAAATCGCGTTTAAAACTTTGTGTATTTAAAAAGCTGCGTGTTTACTGCTTTTTAAGTGCAGGGTATGCACTAAAAAAATCTTGCCAATGCGTTAAATGATCAACATTTGGGTAAGCACTGTGCACATGATTAACAGAGCCTTGCATATGTTGCCCACCGCTGTAATGCAGTACTTGCATGTTAGCGTCAATTCCTGCATTTACGCCGGCTTTACTGTCTTCAATCACTAAACAATGCTCTGGCTTTATACCCATTTGTTTAGCTGCATGTAAAAATAAATCGGGTGCTGGTTTGCCACGCTTAACTTCGCTGCTGGTAAAAACCGTATCGCTAAAGTACTTACTTAAACTCACTACGCTCAACGCTTTTGCGGTGCGTGCTGGGCTGCTGCTAGTAGCTATACAAATAGGCACAGCTAAATTGTTAAGTACGTCTTTTATACCGTCAGTCGTGGTTAGTCCTGTTTCAAATTCGTTTAACAGTGCTTCGCGGTAGTCACCTTCAAAGCTTTCAGGAAGAGTGACATTAAATGCATCCGCTATTTTTTGGCTTACTGTTTTAAAGTTGCAGCCTAAAAAGTGTTGCTGTACATAAGCACGATCAATATCAACGCCTTTTTCAACAAGCATATTAATGAGTACTTGTGCGCTTAAAATTTCGCTATCAATAACAACGCCATCACAATCAAATATTACTAGCTCAATGTTAGTATTCATCTTGTCACCTTATTAAAACTGTTTGGTTTAGCTAATTTAAGTATAACGAGTTAAGCGCGATTAATATTGTGCAGCTTTTTAGTGCAACTCAATAATGAGCATAAGCCCACCGATTGAGCATATTCCCTTTATTGCACGAATATGTCAACACACTGTAAGTATAAAACGCACCAGCTTGGTGAAAATACACTCAGATAAAACTAAAAACCTTTGTATTTAATCAACTTTATAAAAGCATATTGCGACCAAGGTCGTAGTAAAAAAATTCCGTTAACGTAAAAAGTGCTCCTATTAATTTATTTCATCTGTTTTACAAATCACATCAATCTAATTAATCAGTTTTACCGAAGTTAATAAAATCAATACTATCGTTAACAGATTAACAGCCTGCACCACTGCCGGCACTTTTAAATAGATGAGGTCGACAATGAATACTCAAATAAACAAAACAAAATTAACACTAAGTGCACTAGCACTTGCAATGGCATTACCGGCAAGCGCAGCGACTACGTTAACTAAAGACAACGGCGCAGCTGTTGGCGACAACCAAAATTCAATTACGGCTGGCGAACGTGGCAGCGTATTACTAGAAGACGTACAACTAATTCAAAAACTACAACGCTTTGCACGTGAGCGTATTCCTGAGCGTGTTGTGCATGCTCGTGGTACTGGCGCACACGGTGTGTTTGTAGCATCAAAAGAGCTAGACGATTTAACAATTGCAGCACCGTTTGCACAAGCAGGTAAAGAAACAGACGTATTTGTTCGCTTTTCATCTGTAATTCACTCTAAAGGTAGCCCAGAAACACTGCGCGACCCACGTGGCTTTGCAACTAAGTTTTACACAGACCAAGGTAACTGGGATTTAGTCGGTAATAACTTACCTGTGTTCTTTATTCGTGATGCAATCAAATTTCCAGACATGGTTCACTCTTTAAAACCATCTCCGGTAGATAACATTCAAGATCCTAACCGTGTATTTGACTTTTTCTCGCATGAACCAGGTTCTACACAAATGCTAACGTGGGTTTACAGCGACTACGGTACACCAGCAAGTCTTCGTAAAATGGACGGTTGGGGTGTACATGCATACAAAATGATTAATAAATCGGGCGATGTTAAATACGTTAAGTTTCATTGGGTAAGCCAGCAAGGCATTGATAACCTTGACTCAAAAGAAGTGGCAAAAGTACAAAGCCAAAACTTTCAGCATTTAACACAAGATTTATACACTGAAATAAACAGAGGCAATTTCCCTAAATGGGATCTGTACATTAAAACGCTTGATCCATCGCAACTTGATGACTTTGATTACAACCCGTTAGATGCAACAAAAATGTGGTTAGACATTAAAGAAACTAAAGTAGGAACAATGACCTTAAACCGTATGCCAACTAACTTCTTCCAATCTACGGAACAAGTAGCAATGGCACCGGCAAACATTATTCCAGGTATTGAGCCTTCAGAAGACCGTTTATTACAAGGTCGTATGTTTTCTTACGCTGATACACAAATGTACCGCCTAGGTGCTAACCACCAGCAATTGCCAATTAACCGTGCAAAAGTTGAAGTGGTTAATTACAACCAAGACGGCGCAATGAATATTGGTAACACGACAAGCAATGTGAACTACCAGCCAAGCCAAGAAAACGTAGCTGAAAACCCAATTGCACGTAGAAGTAACACAGAGCTTAAAGGCTTTGTACAACAAGCCGCGATTAAAAAGCAGCAAAACTTCGCGCAAGCAGGTGTTATATACCGTGGTTTTAGCAAACAAGAACGTACAAACCTAATTAATAACCTAGCAGGCGATTTAGGTAAAGTGCAAAACATCAATGTTAAACACAAAATGCTTAGCCACTTTTACAAAGCTGATACTGAATACGGTACACGCTTAACTAAAGCTGTAAACGGCGACCTTAAAATGGTTAAACAACTAGCCGCTAACTTGTAAGTAGCTAGTTGTAATTAACTAGCTGTAAGTAATCAGTTGTAAAAATTAGTCCCAACTAAGCAAGCAGCTATATAAGCAACCACAATTATGAGGAAGGGATAACCCCCTTCCTCTTTTTATAAGAGACAATTGTTATGCGTAATTTATTAATTATAGTCGCTCTACTACTGAGCTTTACCAGTAGCGTTTACGCTCAAAATACCCCAAGTACACAAATTGAAAGCCAACATTCTGCAAAAACACAATACCAAAGCTTATTTGCTTATTACTTTGCCGCAGCACGTACAAACGACACCGCTATAATAGAGCAATTTGTAGATGCCGGTATTCCTATCGACAGCTACAACAATAAAGGCTACACCGCATTAATGATTGCCACTTACCATGGCAATAAAAACACGGTAAACACGCTTTTGCACTTAGGCGCTAATGCCTGTTTAGAAGATAACCGAGGCAACACAGCGCTAATGGCCGCTATTTTTAGAGGTGAATTTAGTATAGCTAAAACACTTGTATCACTTGATTGCGACAACGCGCATCAAAACAAAGCAGGTCAAACGGCAGAGCAATTTGCACAAACATTTGGTCAACAAAAAGTTATAGAGTTACTAGCGCAGGTAAATAATGCAAAATAATCTGCACGCAACAAAAAGCCCTAAAATAATAGGGCTTTTGATTTACTAAATATATGTTCAAATTAAACGTACTTACTCTAAAAACAGTGTGTTTATTAAGCTTTCTTGTTCTTTTCCAGCTTCATGTTTTAATGCTCGTATAAAATCCATAGAATTGGCGGGACTGTTTGGATAACCATGATTTTTCCAAACCAACTTGAGCGCATTAATAATGGGTTCATCCCCAATAGCAGCGCGTAGCTTAGCAAAGACAATGGTTGCTCGCGAATATTGGTCAAAGCTTTGTGTAGCATCAACTAAGGCTGATCGCTCCTTTATGTTCATCAGCATACTTTGCTCATAGCGTGTTGTTTCATACTCAACCAGCGCTTGCATTGTCGCTTTACCATAACGCTGCTCTATAACAACAAGCTCAATATACTTTGCCATAGACTCCACTAAAAAAGCGCTATCTGAAAATACCCCATTACCAATATCATGGCCAAACCATTGATGCGCGGTTTCGTGAACTGCACGGCGATAGCGTTGATCAAAGCCTGCATTAGCGCTTGGCTTTGATCTAAAACCAACACTGTCTTCAATAAGTATAAGTTGCGGCAATGCATAACCTGTAGCACCAACACTAGGCGAGCCTATTAAATTCAATTGTTTTGCTCTATAAGGGCTTATATTATTAAGCCATTTTATTGTATCGCCCATTGCGCTAAGGTTTACAGCTATAGACTCCGCTCGTGCTGGCTCGTTTTTATCTTTAGCAAACACGTTTAACATCACGCCATTTTGCTGTTTGGTAACAGGGGAATAAGGCACCGTCACCCAAGCTGGGATTGCATTTATGGGGGTACGAGTCTCAAAATGAAATATGTCGCGGTCACCTTTGCTGGTACGTGATATTTCCTCTCCTTGGGTTATAACCTGATAACCCCTTGTTGTACTCACTTTACTCGACATAGTAAGCCACTGGTAATGAGTACTTGCTTTCGCCGTTTTAGCAAATAGCTTCGTGGGTCTAATCACCGACTTCACTTTAAGTGCGTGTTGCTGACGAAGTATAGGATCGGTTAATTCATAATTATCTTGATAGCCAACAGTCGGCAATAAAGGCACTGATCGTATATAGCTAAATTCAGGGGTTATTATCTGATGGCCTCTTACTGGCCAAAGCTTAGCTTGATGAACATCAAACCGCGTAACTAGTTTACGAATTTCTCCTGGCTGCATTTCATTCTCAAACTTAAACACAGCTTGATTAAGCAAGGGAAAGCTTTTAGCCCTTTGCGCGCCATCGATTTCAATATCGGCCCATTCATAAAAACCAGAGCGCCCAACCAATATCTCTTTAATAGGGGCTTGATGGGTGTTTTTTAAGGTATATATTAAGGAAAAATGAGCTTGCTGCTGATGCGGATAAAAGTCTACATTAGCATCAATGTGCACAATGTTTGGCTGTGCTACATTGCGCCATTGTGAGAATGCTTTTTCGTATTGTGCTTTAAATGCCTCGCGTTTATGCGAGTTGGTTAAAGGCTTCTCCTCAACCAGTCTTAAATGTAATTGAGTAAATAGTGCCACAGTAATAAGTAAAGGTATAAGTAACCAAAAATGTTTAACCCCCATTACTCTTTGGCTCAACCCGGCACCTCGGTGATTAAAAATCACCGTAATTATAACTAAACTTATACACGCCACTAACCAAACTGATATAT
Organism: Pseudoalteromonas sp. C8; assembly: GCF_011378685.1. Lineage (NCBI taxonomy): Bacteria > Pseudomonadati > Pseudomonadota > Gammaproteobacteria > Alteromonadales > Pseudoalteromonadaceae > Pseudoalteromonas > Pseudoalteromonas sp. C8. The sequence goes on along the minus strand of NZ_WTKT01000009.1, from coordinate 84,284 downwards.
AAGGCCAATAACTACTGATACTTGCACGATAACCCCAAAAGTTATCAGGTGCCTGCAAAGGCGTCCAACCAACACCCCACAATGTATGCGTGAGGCCAAGATAAGTCATTATCGGTGTAAATTTGATCAGTAAAATGACAGCAATTAGCAAACCCGCAATAAGCTGCGAACGACACAAATTAAATACACACAAAAATACACACGCAATAATGGCAAGCACAATTGCCATCAAAAATAAAATGGTTAAATGTACTTCAAATTGATATGCACTGTGTAAAACCCATTGAGCTGCACTTGCCCCTAATAAGCTCATTGTTAAAAAAACCAATATCATAGTGCCTAGGACCAATAACTGACTGTTTAAAAAGTAATATGTTTTGAGCGGTGTAGCAGCAATCAGCTCAGCTATATTATAGTATTTAGCAAAGCAGCTTACTTGCCAGCTCCACAAAGCCATTAATAAAGTGCCAAACAACAATTGCATATCAAATGCATAATAACTGATCGCATCAAGGCTTGTGGTGCTCATAACACTCATTGGTTCAACATAACCAGACGACGAGGCAACACTATTAAAAACTATCACCGGCCAAACAAAAATAATCAGTAAAGTAACAGGGTGTGAAACCAAATTAACCAGCGTAATTTTGTATAAACTGGCCATCATCAAAAATGGTTTTTTTGTGACTTTCGCTGTTTTATATTCAGCGGGTTCTAACGTGTTGTAACGAATGTATTCGTTAGTATTTTTACCATTTTCACTCTTTAATAATGTGTGTTTTTTATTTTTACTAAAAGTAATATAAAAAATACCAACAGCAAGCATACTCACAACAACGCGATTAATAGCAAATGAAGCTCCTAATGAATTGGTTAAACTGTTTATTACGGCTGTGTATGCAAAAGGGTCAAGCCAAACAAATAATGTATAAAAGCGATGGCTTATAATACTACTTCCAGCAAGTAATGGATTTCCGGTAATACTTGCAAGCATTATGTAGCCTATCCACAACACCGCAAAAACAACATAATTGGGTAATGAAGTAGTTGATTTATGGCAAACAAAAAAGGCAACAACAACTAAAAAGCAGCTATTTGGTAACAACACTAAAAAGCTATTAAATACAGTAAAAGAAACCATATTTGGTATATAGCCAAATTGCCTTACATGCATGTATATCATTACTAAAACACTGATTAAGCTAATAATAAAAACCAAGCAAATCAGTAAACATACTCTTGCTAAACTGCGCTTAAATAGGCTAGTTTGCGTAGCATAAATAAGCTCCTGCATAGACGCGTGCTGATCTCGTAAAAATATAACGGGCGCCAATACTCCTACAAGCACAGGTAACTGCATCATTTGTAGCATTGTAATATTTAACTTAAATTGTTTTAACGAATCAACTTCAACTGCTGCAAGCCCAGAGGACAACATAACCGCAAATACCAAAGGGATAATAATGCACAGCCAAACAAGTGGTTGGCGCACTGCATATCGCCACTCATTAAAAATTAACATGTTTGACTTCCTTCATTGAGTGCAAAAAAGTACTTGTCTTGAAGCGTAGCGGGCGAGTTTATTGCATTTTGTGCAGGCGCTGTGTCTGCATAGACACGAAATGACGCTCTACCATAGCGATGGCTCTTACTTAATACATGCTGATTTGGTATGCCCGTAGGTAAACTTTCGAGCTGCCAAATCTTACCTTCTAAAGGAACTAGTAACTCTTTTACGTCACCGCTTTGTATGAGTGCTCCTTGATCTATAATGGCCACGTAGTGACATAAATTTTCTACATCTTCAACAATATGGGTCGATAACAATACCAACCTATTTTGACTAATACTAACGAGTAAATTATTTAAACTTTCTCGTTCCACAGGATCGAGCCCAGCAGTGGGTTCATCCATAATAATTAGCTTTGGGTTACCTAACAAAGCCTGAGCCACACCAAAACGCTGCTTCATTCCTCCCGAAAAATTAACGACCTTTTTATTAGCAAACTGAGTCAAATTGGTTAGCTTAAGTAAACTATTAATTTGGTTTTTGCGTGCATTACCATCTATGCCTTTTAATACGGCAATATGCTCAAGTAACGCCCGACAACTCATGTTGGGGTACACGCCAAAATATTGTGGTAAATAGCCTAGCTGCGATCTAAGCGCATCTGGTTGGCTAATCACATCAAGGCCATTAAAATTAATATGTCCGGAGTCGGCATTTTGTAAACACGCGAGTGTGCGCATAAGTGTTGATTTACCCGCTCCATTAGGGCCAAGTAGACCGACCATACCGGCGGGTAGAGTGATCGTCACATCATTCAAAGCCTGCGTACCATCTGCGTATTTTTTGTTGATATTTTTCAGTGTAAGCATTAGTTTCATCCTTAATTGGTATAGCACCAGCTTAAGAAAGCAAGTCAATACAAGCGAGAAAATAATGGTTAACGTATTGAAATAAATGATGAACATAAAAAAGTAACATTGGTCATTTAAATATGACCTTTCATCATTTAAATAAACGGCCTAGTATGCTTAAAACGGTTACTAACCCTATGAAATAAAATAATTATTTTAAAAATAAATTATGATTGAAACAATTTTATGGATAAACTAGCGCGCTCAGCGTAGTGAATTGTGCAAAGGTAATGTTTAAAATAAAAAGACAATTTTATCTAAGCATATCTGCTCAGAAACTATAATAAAAACGGAGTCACATATGCAGCAAGCCAATACACCAATATGGCAACGCTTTAGCATTACCCAGCTAATAATTTTTTTACCGCTAATAGCCGCTATTATGCTCGACTCTCATATACGCTTTTTGTCATCACATATGGATTCAACTAGCCAATATCTGACTATTAATATTCAACTTTTTTTACAGTGTATTCCCTTTTTTATTGCCCATGCGTTTGCATATCGTTTATTACTTACACCCGCAATCATAGTTTGGCTGTTAGGCTTTTTAGCCTATCCATCTCTCTTGCTAGTATTTAATAACCAACTTCTTAACTTTTCGCAATGGCAATACCTTGATGCACAATGTTGGACACTGTGCGCATCTGCAAGTGGTATATGGCTTATTACTAAACGCACTAATAAAAATAACAATGTGTTGAGTAATAAATGGCTTAAATCCTTGTTTTCACTTGATACAGTCGTGTTTATAGTACTTTTAGGTTGGGCAATAGTTACATCAAGCATACTCAATACGCACACTGATCCTATGTTAAACCAGCCTATTGAGCCTGTTATTGATGTTTATAAAGTATTCACACAGTTTGATACTTTTTTGGGTTACCTTTGGCAAATTACTGTTTGTGCCGGATTAGTATATGGAGTGTATTTATTAAATAGATATTTATTAATACGCTACGTATTAACCTATCATGGCGTATTAATATTTTTGTTTGCAAGTTTAATAAGCCTCGTTGTACTTACACCTATATTAACATCGTGCTTGCTACTGTTACCTATTAACGATTTACCCTCAGGCATTGCTAACTTAACACCAGGCGGTAATGATAATATTTTCAGCCCTGAAAATTATCAGTTCGTATTTTTGTTTTTAGCTATAAGCACACCGATTATTTTAGCGTTTGAACGACAGCAACAACACGTTCAAATTAGCAACATTGCCCAGCAACAAACAAAAACAGAGCTAATGCTACTTCAGCAGCAAATTAACCCTCATTTTTTATTTAATACATTAAACAACCTTTACGCGCTGACATTAAAAAAAGCAGATAATGCACCAGATCTTGTTATGCAATTAGCTAATTTACTGCGTTACAGTGTTTATGAAGGCCAAAAAGCACAGGTGAGTTTAGAAAAAGAAATCAATTACTTAAAAGGTTTTATTGCATTACAGCGTTTGCGAAGCGCTGAGCGCTGCAACTTTGATGTGCAATGGCCTGAACATCAACAACACTATTTAATTTCGCCGCTACTGTTAATAATGATTTTAGAAAACGCGATAAAGCATGGTGTAGAGCCCACGTCACAAAAAGTAACGGTTGTGTTTAAAATCACCATGGCCGATAACATACTAACGCTATTTTCCTCTAACCCTATTCTACCTAATAACAATTCAGAGCATGGGATGGGACTTAACAATTTACGCCGTAGGCTAACTCTTTTATATCCAAATAAGCACACATTAATTATTAATGAAAATAAAAACCTTTGGCAAACCACACTTAAATTGGAGCTGGCTGCATGCTAAACACAATAATTGTTGATGACGAGCCGCTCGCGCATGACGTTATACTGCATCATTTAAGTGCCCATAAAGATATTAATATAAGCGGACAATACCTTAACGCTAAAGATGCATTATGTGCTTTAGCCACATCATCTATTGATTTGTTATTTTTAGACATAAACATGCCCGAACTATCAGGGATTGCATTACTAAAAGTGCTCGCGAATCGACCACAAGTGATTATTATTAGTGCGTATCAAGAATATGCTTTAGCCGGTTTTGAACTAGACGTAACTGACTACCTACTAAAACCAGTCTCTGCGCAACGCCTTGAACAAGCACTCAATAAAGTACGGAAAAAAAGAAAACACATAACGCTAAATCCCAAGGCACCTCTGACTATTACGCTTAAAATCGATCGTGAAAAACATAAAATTCAATTAAGCGATATAGACATGTTTGAAGCGTATGGTAATTACGTAAGAGTATGGCAAGGTGAAAAATCATTACTTGCAAGCAGTACTCTCAAATACATATTGCAGGAACTTGATACTTCATTTATTCAAGTCCACAAATCTTACGTGATTAACAAAAATAAAGTTGTTGCGTTAAGTAATGAAAGCGTTCAACTAGCATCAGGCGTGTCAGTTAAAATTGGCAAGTCATTTAAACAACAAGTGCGCGACATTATTTAACCTGAGATCTTATTTTATGTTTATCTAAAACATAACTTTAAGCTTTTCCCTAACACCGGACCTAAAATTTAGCACTTAACCTTTGCGGCTTTTCTCGCGTTACAAAGTAGCAAATTAGCGAGCCAACCGTTACCAGCACAACACCTTGCCAAAACGAAGCACTCAGCGTAATAGATAAATACAGCGCTGAAATAATAGTAGAAAACACCGGTGTAAAGTACGAAAGTGTGCCAAGCAGCATTAAGTTACCGCCAATAATAGCTTGGTTCCACAGTGCATACCCGCTCCCTACCACTACTCCTGCTAATAGCAATGTTATGCTTGAGCTGAGTGAAAACGTTAATGGCGCTTCATTACTAAAACCATATTGCGCCCATAAACTCATTGTCGTAACAGTAAAGAATAACGTAATGGCATTTTTGCCATTACTCAGCTTTTGCGTAACCACGCAATAAATAGCCCATATAAACGCTGCAGTTAATGCCATTAAATAAGTAGCAGGATTATCAGCAAAGTTAGCTACAAGCGTATCGAGTGACATTTCTTGATCGCCCGTAATACACCAAGCAACCCCTAAAAAAGCAATAATCATGCTTGGGTAAACCCAGTAACTTACTTTTTTGCGACCGATAATAATAGAGAGCAATATAGTTAGCGTGGGCCATAAATAATTAATAACCGCCATTTCCATTGCCTGATGACGGCTATTTGCCATACCAATAGAAAGCGCCAAGCAAATTTCGTACGATACAAATAATAAAGTACCTACTACCAAGTAGCGTCTTGAAAACCCACTAAACTTAGGCACTCCCATAACCAAAATTAAAAATATCGCACTGACAGAGTACATAGCCGCAGCACCACCGATGGGGCTAAACAACTCAGAAATATCCCGTAGTAATGCAACTAAGCAACTCCACAGTAATATTGCAGCAACTCCATAAAGCGTGTATTTATTTTTGCTTAAAAACTCCATTTGCCAATCCAAAAGTACTACTCGTAAATTTGAAACTAAACTAACAGTAATTATTTAATTAAACAATCAAGGTTTATAGCTTGAACCTCTTCCCCTGTTTTTTACATTCACACTTTTTAGTAATTGACCTTCTGGTCAGTAAAGCTACAATCAATCAATACGTTAAACACGCAAACTCAACAATGACCACACAAATAAAACCAAATAAAAAAGAAGTAACACGCGAAAAAAACCAAAAACTAATTTTAGATGCCGCCGAGCAATTGTTTTCGCAATTAGGTTACGACGGAGCAAGTATGAGCATGGTTGCTAAAGAAGCGCAGGTGCCAAAAGCTAATATTTTGTATTACTTTAAAAGTAAAGATGGTCTGTACGAGTCTGTGATCGACCGCATAATAGCTAATTGGAACTTAGGGCTCGATAACGTCACAATTAACGACGATCCAGCTACCGTGCTTTATAACTATATTAAAAGTAAAGTAATACTCGCCGTAAATCAGCCAATGCAATCTCGCTTATTTGCCAGTGAAATACTGCGCGGTGCCCCTTATTTACAAAACTACTTTAGAACCAATACCCGCCCTTGGGTTAAGCAAAAAGTTGATGTACTTCAAGCGTGGATGGACGCAGATAAAATGGATAAGGTTGACCCCTACCATTTGCTCTTTACTATTTGGTCTACCACGCAGTATTACGCCGACTTTCAGGCTGAGGTTTTACTCGTAATGAACAAATTAGAGTACGACAAAACCGATGTGGCACAAATTACGCAATCAATTGCCCACATAATTTTAAAAGGTATTGGACTTAAAATACCTGAGCAAAGCGAGACTTAACCCATGACACTCTTTACTACACCCGATTTATTTGACGATCATCGCGATAGCGTACAAGTAGCCGACAGTGGCCTTTATCACTTTGGTAAAAAAACCACGTTTTACGGTCAAGTCGTTACCGTTACCTGCCCAGAAGACAACTCATTTGCTGCCGATATATTGCATGAAAATGGTGAAGGTAAAGTATTAGTTATAAACGGGTTTGCGAGCAAACGCTTTGCGTTTATTGGCGATATTATGGCTGAGCGTGCCCTAAATAATGGCTGGGAAGGGGTAATAATAAATGGCTGTTGCCGAGATATAGAAATACTCGCCACTATGGACTTACCGGTTATGGCGCTAGGCTCAACACCGCGTAGTACCTTAAAGCGCGGCTTTGGCGACAAAAACCAAGCTGTTACCATGCTTGGCACCACCATAGAACCTAACGATTGGGTTTACGCCGATATTAACGGTTTAATCATCAGTAAAACGTCCCTTATTTAGCGCTCACAACCATATAAATAAAGACCAATTTGGTGCACCTGCGCACCAAATTGGTTTGTTTTAGCTCATTTTAATACCACTATTTTTACAGCCCATATTTACTAACCTCATACAACCCACCAAATCCTGACCAATTGGACAGGATTTTAATTTGTGGCATTCCTCTTGCTTAGGTTTTAAGCAATATAATAAGCTAACCGATTAAAAAGCGGATCAGGCTCTGTAAAATAAAAACAAGTTGTTACGCAGTGAGCTGAAAAATAATAAAAATTAATCCGTCTTTTTAATCACCCTAAATCTGGACTGCTTGGTCAGATTTTTTATAACGAGTGGTGATATGAGTACCAAAAATAATAATACGACCGGTATTTTTTGTGACCATGGTCCTAAAGCATGGCAAACACATTACCAAGGCACGCTTATTAATAAGCGTCTTGCAATTAAAGATGTATTTGCAATTAAAGGCGAGCGTAACAGCGCAGGTAACCCTAGCTGGTTTAAAACAGCTAAACCGGCACAGCAAACATCCAGCGCCATAAACAAATTAATGAGTGAAGGCTGTAATTTTACAAGCTTTACCCATACCGATGAGCTGGCGTACAGCCTAGAGGGAAATAACATTCACTATGGCGCTGCTCAAAACCCTAAATTAAAAGGGCATGCTTGCGGTGGCTCAAGTATGGGGTCGGCGGCTGCAGTTGCTGCTAACTTAGCCGATATTGGCTTGGGCACCGACACTGGTGGCTCAATTAGAATACCCGCCAGCTATTGTGGTTTATATGGCATAAGGCCAAGCCATAACGTGATTGAAAAAGATGGCCTAATACCCTTGGCTCCGCCTTTTGATACCATAGGTTGGCTTACCCAAAGCGCAGAGCTATTAAGCGATGTAGGTAATGTACTGCTACCAAATCAAGCTATTAATAACGTTAATACCTTAGTTATTTGTGAGCCGTTATTTGAACTCGTTGACCCTGCTTTAAAAGCTCCACTTAAACAATTGCTTGAAAAAACCAAACCTAATTTTAAGCACCATAAAGAATTTGAACTACCTAACAGCAGCTTATTAAACGAACTTGCTGATAGTTTTAGAGTACTCCAAGGGCGAGCAATCGCAAAAACGCATAAAGATTGGCTTCAATTGCAGGGGCAACTTCCCCAGTTTGCTCCAGCAATTGCGGCACGTTTTAATATGGCGCTTGCCCTAACTGATCAAGAAGAACAAGAAGCACTAAAAGTACAAATCCAATGGCAAGCAATCGTGGCTAATAATTTAGATAAGCACAGCAGTTTATTTTTACCCACCACCCCCACAACCGCACCTAAATTAGGCGCCGACACAAGCGCCTTACGCATGCAAATTATTACACTTTCGGCAATTGCAGGGCTTAGTGGCTCAGCGCAAGTGCATTTACCGCTGGCTGATTTAGCAAATGATCATCCGTATGGTTTTTCATTAATGATGACCCACGGTAACGATAAAAGCCTACTTGCTTGCGTTAAACACCTAGCTGCACACTTTAAACAGGACACACCGGCATGACCACACACAATATTGCATTTACCGCGTCTCATTTTTCGGCAACAGAGGCGGGTATAAATATACTAAAACAAGGCGGTACAGCTACCGAGGCTATGGTAGCCGCGGCCGCTGCTATCAGCGTTGTATATCCACATATGAACTCAATTGGTGGCGATAGCTTTTGGCTTATCGATAAACCAAACCAAAAAACGCCCATCGCTATTGACGCCTGCGGCCGAGCTGCAAGTAATACAAGTGCTTATAACACGCTCACACAAATACCAGAGCGCGGCGGACTAAGCGCATTGACTCAAGCGGGTACAATACGCGGTTGGCAAAAAGCCCTTGAGCTAGATGAGCACGCAGCACTACCTCTGTCAAAAATTTTAGCGCCCGCCATTGCACTTGCTCGCGAGGGCTTTACCGTTACAAAAAGCTTGCAAGCAGGCTGCGAAAAGCTAGCTGCTGCCAATAATACCAATGACGCGTTTAAAAGCCTCTATATATCCAATGGTAAGCCCTTGCAAGCAGGTCAGCATTTTAAAAACCCTAAACTTGCAGCAACATTTGAACACTTAGCAAAACAGGGTTTAAACGCATTTTATGAAGGTGCACTTGCTAACTCATTTGCCGCCGACTTAGCAAAAGCAGGTAGCTCAATTACCGTAAGTGATATTGCAAATACTAAAGCCGAGGTCGTTACTGCGCTAAATGCAAACTTATCAGGTATTGATTGCTATAACTTACCCGCACCAACACAAGGCGTGCATTCACTGCAAATAATTGGTGCCGTAAATAAACTAAAACACAAAGCTAAAACCGATGCCGACTGGATGCATTTAATTGTTGAGGCAACCAAACAAAGCTTTACCCATCGCCCTACTCTTTGGGCTGACCCTGAAGTATTAGGAGATGATTATAAAAACGCACTAACCGATGATTGCTTAAGCCAACTTGCTAACAATATTGATATGACCAAAGCCAAAAAATGGCCTTTTAGCGCAGAGCCTGGCGATACTGTGTGGATGGCTGCAAGAGATAAAAACGGGCAATTAGTAAGCTTTATTCAAAGTATTTACTGGGAATTTGGCAGCGGAATACTAATGAGCGAAGGCGGCTTTGTGTGGAATAACCGAGGTTTAAGCTTTAGTTTAAACAATGAAGATATTGATGCGAGTAACAATATTAACGCCCTTGCGCCAAATAAAAAGCCGGCTCATACACTTAACCCAGCAATGGCAAAGTTTAGCGATGGTCGTCGCCTTGCTTACGGAACAATGGGCGGTGAAGGGCAACCACAAACCCAAGCCGCTGTTTTTGCAGGCTACGCATGGCGAAATAAATCAATAAAACAAGCAATTAGCGACCCTCGGTGGTTACTTGGACGTACATGGGGCGATACAAGTACAAATTTAAAAATTGAAAAAGGGTTAGTTTTTCATATAGAACATGAATTAAATCAACGTGACCACGATTGGGTAAGCGTTGATAATAATAACGAAATGATGGGGCACGCTGGGGCGATTTTAGATACACCTACAAGCCTTGAAGCTGCAACAGATCCTCGTTCAGATGGACGTGCAACAGTAACTACAGCAGGAACACAATGTCAGAAATGATAAACCAATGGCCAATAGTAGCGGCCTTAATAGCAACCGGTATTTTTGCCGGAATTTTAGCAGGACTTTTTGGTGTAGGCGGCGGTATTGTTATCGTACCTGTGCTGTATTTTTTACTGCAAGGTTTTGGCGTAAGCCCAGAGTCGGCAATGATGATAGCCACCGCCACATCACTTGCAACCATAGTACCTACTTCGCTTTCATCTATTCGCTCGCATCATAGCAAAGGGAATATTGACCTTGCGCTAATAAAATACTGGGCACCGTTTATATTAGTTATGGCGGTAGTCGGTAGTATTATTGCTCATACCGTTCGCGGTAACGCATTAGTGCTCATGTTTGCCTGCATTGCTATTTTAGTCAGTTTAAACATGTTATTTAGAGCCGGCGCACCCGCGCTTGTAAAACAACTGCCAGGTAAATTTGGTCAAGGCGTTATGGCAAGTATTGTAGGTGGTTTGTCAGTAATGATTGGCATAGGCGGCGGTACTATTGGCGTACCTATGCTAAACGCATTTAATGTACGCGCCCATGTTGCAGTAGGTACTGCGGCCGTTTTTGGTTTATTGATTGCGCTACCAGGTGTTATTACCTTATTAAGTATTGGCGCAACGCCAACCGATGCTCCCCTAGGTACGTGGGGGTTAGTTAACCTCCCTGCCTTTTTTCTTATTATTCCGCTGACTATTTTATTTGCACCTATTGGCGTAAAAATTGGTAGCAAGCTGGATCAAAAACAACTAAAACGCGCTTTTGCCGTTGTCTTAATGATAACCGGCATACGCATGCTTATTCAGACTCTGGGAGCCTAAACATGTTTAATAACACGCAAGTTCAAACCTTAAACCCACCACAGCGTTTATTAATGGGACCAGGTCCTATTAATGCAGATCCTCGTGTTTTACGTGCTATGTCGGCGCAGCTTATAGGTCAATACGACCCAGTAATGACCGGCTTTATGAACGAAACCATGGCGCGCTATCGCGAAATTTTTAAAACCAAAAACGAATGGACCATGCTAATAGATGGCACATCGCGCGCAGGGATTGAAGCCGTATTGTGCTCTATTTTGCGCCCAGGCGATAAAGTATTGGTGCCAATTATGGGGCGTTTTGGGCATTTACTGGCTGAAATTGCAGAACGCGTTGGCGCAAAGGTGCACACAATAGAAGTACCGTGGGGCGAAGTGTTTACGCCAGAACAAATCGAAAAAGCCATTGTTGATGTAAAACCTCATGTACTTGCCATGGTACAAGGCGATACATCGACCACCATGAACCAACCTCTTGAGCATATTGGCGATATTTGCCAAAAGCATGATGTACTATTTTATTGCGACGCCACCGCATCTATTGTGGGTAACGAACTTCCTGCCGATGAATGGAAACTCGATGCACTTTCGGTTGGCCTGCAAAAATGTTTAGGCGGACCGTCTGGTTCAGCACCTTTAACACTCAGCGACAAATGCGCCGAGTGGATCCAAAAACGTAAGAAAGTAGAAGCAGGTATTCGCACTGCCGATCATACCGACGGCACAGAGCCATTTGTACGCTCAAACTACTTTGATTTAGGCATGATAATGAATTACTGGGGCGAGGAGCGCCTAAATCATCATACCGAAGCCACCAGCATGTTGTATTGCGCCTCAGAATGCGCCCGCATAGTCATTGAAGAAGGCGTAGATAACTGCGTAGCGCGTCACAAACTACACGGCGATGCAATGCTAACAGGCATTCAAGCATTAGGCTTAAATGTATTTGGCGATTTAACACATAAAATGAACAACGTACTAGGAGTGTATATACCCGAGGGCATTAATGCCGATCACGTACGCGGGCAAATGCTAACCGATTTTGGAATAGAAATTGGCACCTCGTTTGGACCACTTCATGGCAAAATTTGGCGTATTGGCACTATGGGCTACAACGCCCGAAAAGACACCGTACTACAAACATTGGCAAGTTTAGACGCTTGCCTACATGCCAACGGTTACAAAGGCCCTAAAGGCGAGGCCGCCATTGCAGCCCTTGCTCACTATAAATAAAAAAAGGATTTAGCATGACGATTGTAAGCCCACAACACAGCCCTTTATTAGGTAAAGAACGTGCCAATACCCACGCAGCACGCGCTTTATCTCGCTGTAAAACTCTCAGCGCACTATCGCAAATGCAAGGCGGCATTCACCGAGTGTACTTATCAAAAGAGCACAAAGAGTGTAACGACGTTACTGCATCGTGGATGGTTGAGGCAGGCATGCAATCGTGGCAAGACGAAGTGGGCAACCTTTGGGGGCGGCTTAAATCATCAAACCCACATGCTAAACGTTTAATTATAGGATCGCACCTCGACACAGTACCAAACGCAGGTGCATTTGATGGTATTTTAGGTGTACTACTGGGGATAGAGATTGCAGCGCTTGCAAATAAGCTAAAGCTCGACCTGCCCTTTCATTTAGATGTAGTGGGCTTTTGCGATGAAGAAGGCACTCGCTTTGCCACAACTTTAATTGGCTCAAAAGCACTCGCTAACGAGTTTGACCCACAGTGGCTAAATATACAAGATACAAGCGGTATAACTATGCGCCAAGCCATGCTCGACTTTGGCTTAAACCCTAACGACTATGCAAAGGCCGCACTAAACAAAAACGAATTACTAGGTTACTGGGAAACTCATATTGAACAAGGCCCTGTACTCGAATCGGTTAATCAGGCGCTCGGAGTAGTAACGGCTATAGCAGGTGCTAAACGCGCTATGCTTACCCTAACAGGGCAAAGCGGTCATGCGGGTACAACGCCAATGAACTTGAGGCAGGACTCACTAGCGGGTTGCGCTGAATTAGTAACCGAAATCGAAAAACTAGCAAACAATGCTAAAAATGGCGAAGTTGCCACCGTAGGGCAAATACAGTCGCGCCCCGGCGCTACAAACGTGATTGCAGGCAAAACGACCATAAGCCTAGATGCACGCGCACAAAGCGACACCGATCTCGCTAACTTACTAAGCGCCATACAAAGCAGCGCTCAATCTATAGCAAGCAAACGCAATTTAACACTCGATTGGCAATGGACTCATGCCGCCGGTGCCGTTGCGTGCGACACCACTATTCAGCATTTATTTACCAATGCATGCAAACTCAATAACCAAGCATCGCCTTCACTTGCCTCAGGCGCAGGGCACGATGCAATGGCAATCGCTCCAATTTGCCCCGTTGGCATGTTGTTTATACGCAGCCCTGGCGGTATAAGCCATCACCCAGCAGAAGCGGTTATCGACAGCGATGTAACAAAGGCACTCAGTGTAATGTACAGCGCGCTTTTACTGTATGTGAAAGAGCTTGAGTGATTTTAAAGGAATCGAGTAAACCAAATATATTAACTTGGTATGCTTAGGAATTTAAACCTCCTCAAAGTCATTTGGAGGTTATTACTGAAGGCAGGTAAATGCAGGAAAACGCAGGAATATACGTTATTTAAAGTAGCTTTATCGAGCTGCCCTTTGCTCTTTTAGGCTAAGGCGTTTATGTGAGCTATATACATGTTGAATGTTTGTACCATTGACCAAATATGCATCCATTTCAACGGTAATTAGCCCCGATAATGGCTTGATTTCTAGAACACCCAACTCACCTAAATTTGCAGATAGTAAAGTATTATTCCTAATAGCTAACAAAGTTTTGTCAGTATCTCGTAAGTCACCATTCACATATAATTTAGCACCACTAAACCAAGAGTTAATTATTTTAACTTTGATTGATTTAACGGTAAATTCAAAGGATTTTCTCATCAGATCTCCATATTCAGAAAATGTAATTATTATACTTTATGTTTTTATGTGTTTGGCGTACAACCACTTTCTTTTAATACCCGCTTAGTCGATGCTGGGTAATTTTTTAGTGCAGCCAAAGGGCGAATTGGCCGCTGAACCAAATTACCTGAGCAGTTTGGGCACACGTTATTTAACACCGTTTGAGCACAGCCAGAACAAAATGTGCATTCAAATGAACAAATAAAAGCCTCACTGGACTGTGCAGGTAGATTCTTATCACAACATTCACAATTAGGTCTTAAATCTAGCATTTAGAGCTCCTTTTTATCCACCCGATACTGAGTAAATATCTATTACCTTTTATAACTTTTGATACCTGATGCTCACTTACATCAGGGCGGAATAGCTTAACCCGCTTTGTTTCAAATATCGGATTACTACAAATAAACTCACCACCCAAATCTGCTTTTTTAAGCACTATATTCAATCGATAGTGTTTACCAGATTCAACTTTGTCTGTGTGTGGTGCTATTTCACTTCCTTGTGGGAATTTAAGCAAATATGTATCAAATTTAATTGGCCACGTAGCACCACAAATCAACATTTTATCGTAGCCTGATTTTTGTCGGCCTCGCTCCCAACAAAATAATTTACTCAAAAAAAACATACAATCCCTCAAAACAGCTAACAAACAGTAAGTTAACTCGTTTTTTTTATTTTTATTGATAAACAAACCATAGCCGAGTTCATATTTTGATTCAATCGTTTACTGTATTTTTACGTAAAATACAAAAAAGTGTTCGGTGTTGTTTTAATTAGTATTTTAGAAGGGAACACTGGTGTTTGAGTGACTTTATTGAGGAACTAAGGGCTTATCTTTCTTAATACATCGCGTTTTGCAGTTTTTCTACATTATGAACAAGACAATACAGTTGCCGCAGCGTAAAGAAACAGCTAAACAGGACAGCCATTCTAACTTAATGAAAAAACTTAGGCTGGCGTCAATTGAACATGTTTTCGAGAGCCGCCTCTAAAGACATGGGCATATGACGTTTATTCATAATTCGGTTGTTAAGCTCTTCTTTAAGTGATTTAACCGTAGTGCAATACTCTAAACGTTTAGCAATTTCATCACATTCATTATTTAGCGCCGCTAAATGGTTTACAAAATTATCTTTAATTTGCGCTTTACTACGACCATTAAACTTACGCCACACAATTGTATATTGGTCATTACTTTCTTTTTGTTGGCGATGCTGTTCATTTAGCTCGATTATTTTATTTTGCAGTAACGGTATTAAGTTTGCTTTGGTTTCTTCATCAAAATCGACATCGTCGTCAAAATGGCTTATGTAAAGTTGTAATAAAGTAAAACCGTCTTTCTCTTTTCGAGCTTGTACTAACTGTTGCATTAGTTCGTGTTTTTCTGCTTTTTTTGCAAGATCAGATTCTTTATCTGGATGCAACTTAGATGCTAAACGTTTATACATTTTGTTTAGCTGCGAGCCTTTAAATAACTTTTCTAATTTTGAGTTGTTTTTTTGTTGTTTAATTTCATCGCGATCAAATCGTTCGTGTTGGTCAAAAAAGTCATCCCAATCTTCATCTTGTTCATAGTGCATATTATCTGCACTAAACGCTTCATCATCTTTCTCCTCACCAAAACCTTGCTCGTCAAGGTGCTTATAAAGCAATGAAGGATCAGCTGTTATTTCTCTTAGTTCGTCATCTGTTAATTCTAAACCGAGGAAATCTTGCTGTAACATATTACGTAATATATTTAACTCTGAAGAAGGGATTGTACTAACCTTATCTTGGTTATACTTATTTAGGTAAGATTGAAAAACTTGAGACACTTCCTCAACATTCAACTCGCCAATGAATGGATGTTCTGACAAATAATCTAAATCTTCATTTATCCAATCCACAAGTTCATTACGCTGTTCAATAGTTAAACTTTTACGTTGGATAAACTTACTAAAATGAATAATTTGTTCTGCAATCATTTGAGCTTGAAGTTGCTCATGATGCTCTACTTGTTCTTGAAATTGAGAAAACAGGGTCTGCTTTTTAATATCAAAGTTTGCGTTACGCTTAGTATGTTTTCAATTCGCTGCCATAAACGCTCCAATTCAGAAGGCGTTTTAGTCGCCGCTTGTTGCTTTACATTTTTTAAAAATGTCATATTAAGTTCCACTAAAATTTGTATCCATTACTTTTTATGCACGTAATTTGTATGCTTTAATTATAAATTTAATTAAAGCATACATAAAGCCAAGCATTAAAAAAGTAACTAAACAATTATTTAATGCTTTAGGTCAATAAAAAGAATAAGGATAAAAAGCGCCTGAGTTCATTTAAGAACAATATGCTAAACAGTTACTTTAACTAATATTTACTCGTAACGTTCGATTAAGTAAATATTATGGTGGCTATAATTGCCTAGCAAATCAAAATATAGCCACCCGTTTTACTTTAATGCCTATTTAAAGGCTTATTTAATCGTTACCTTTGCATCACTTACCCATGTTTCAGTTATAGCTTCATCATTTTTATCAACTAAATACGCGCGTATGTTCACCGGATTATTGTTAGCTTGTTTGTAGTCAAACGCTAATCGCCATTGGTTTGTACCAACTACCGGATAAACCCCAATAGGTTCTAGTATTTCACCGTTGCTGGCTTCAACAATCGGCTTTATACCACTTTTGTTATCTAAGCCTTTAAACACTGGGCCTTCAAAATCAATCACCATCTTGTTAACACCTTCAGGGATTGGCTGGCCGGGAATCCCGCCTAAGCCTTGTCGAGTATTTACAACGCTTGCAAGCGTTTTTGATTTTGGATCGAGTGGACGCCATTCAATATCATAAGAAAAGGTAAACTCATCACCTTTGCGCGCCTCTTTTTCAGGCACCCAGTAGGCAACAATGTTGTCAAACGTTTCATCTTTTGTTGGAATTTCGATTAACTGAACTGCGCCTTTGCCCCAATCGTCAGTAGGTTTTATCCACGCTGATGAACGCTTATTGTAAAATACACCGTCGTCTTGGTAGTTATTAAAGTCACGGTCTCTTTGGATTAAACCAAACCCTTTTGGGTTCTCATCAATAAAACTATTGGTCGAAACCGACTGAGGATTATTTAATGGACGCCAAACATATTGACCCGATCCTGTGTGAATAGCTAGGCCATCGCTATCGTGAATTTCAGGGCGCCAGTCTTTAGCTTCTGTTTTATCTTTTTGTGAGTACCAATACATACTGGTTAACGGTGCTACGCCTAAGCGTTCAACATCGGCGCGCATATACAAATTAGCCGTTACAGAGGTAATATGGCCTTTAGCTTCTTTGTTATCTTTGCTTAAACCAAATCGATAAGCCCCAGTGATAGAAGGTCCTTCAAGCAATGCCCAAACAGACACACTTTCACCTTTTTTCTCTGCGGGGCCAATCCAAAATGCAGAAAAGCGCGGAAATTCTTCTGGTTGATTCATGCCCGTATTAATCGCGATACCTCGAGCCGACAGTCCATATTGCCCCTCTGGCCCATCGGTACGAAAATAAGACGCGCCTAAAAAAGATATCCAATCTGGTTTCATATCTGGGCGCATTATTCTAAAGCCTGCAAATCCAAGCCCTTCTGGGAGATCGTGAGCTGGGCTGTCATCAGGCATATCAAAAACATCATTACTAAAAGGTACATTTTGAACCTGATTTTTATCGTCTCTGATGTAAATACTTACTGGCTCAGGGAAATATCGGCCAGGATAAAATAATTGTACAGGCGCCTTTTTTCCACTTGGGTATAAAGTTTCATCTTCTTTAAAGCGTATTTTCCAGTGTTCGTCATACGTAATTTTATCGATTAACTCCGGCGCTGGAACCTTGGTTGCCGTATAGGGCTTTTCGGCTGAGGCTTTTGCCAGCGCTTTTAAGTCTTCGAATGAAAACTCCGTTTTATCTACTGCTTCTGTCGCGTAAGACGACATCGAAGTGCTAAAAATAATTGCGATAAATAACTTTAATTTCATAAAAAGAATGTCCAATAAATTGAGTCAAATAAAAATGGGAACGCTGCACGAACGTATGTTTAACTTAAAGTTCTGTATGGATATTACGTCACGCAATATGAACTAGCGTTTACTAAAGTATTGTTATTTGACTCTTAGTTAATTTGTTTTTGGGGCGGCGCGTTTGATGATATCGCTGAAGTGAAAATAAGTGGGATAGCGCTGTTTATTGGACGAAGCCGTCAAGAGGTATGGATATATTTAGGTTTTAGTTGCCCACTATTCCAAGGCAAATATTTGTAGAGTGGCTGGTTTTTCTATTCGTTGTAGTTACATAGTTGATTTGGGCTAAAGCGTATTATAAGCAGTAAAAAGTGAAGGGTAAGCCTATATAGAACTCTGGTATTTAAATCGATAAGGATTACATTTAGGTGTTGAAAAACAAAGAGGCTCACCACTTTTAAAATTTGCAATTAATAGCTAAATTTGACTAGTCGTCCACCTCAGGGCGTGTTGTTACGTGTTTGTTCATCGTAGCTAAAAGATCTTCTTTACATTTATCAGGTTTCAACGACTCAGGGTTGAAAATTATGGCAAGTACTTTATCAACATATACATAGATTGAACCATTAACTTCTTCGATATGCTCTACAACATCCCAGTCATAAAAGTTATAACCATATTGGTGGATTTCTTTTATACCATCAGCGCTTATTTCAAACTCTTTAGGACCAATCATTATTCCATTTTCATTTGGTGTAAAACATTGTGCAATTTTCACTTCCATAAATTTACTGAGAGCGACGTAAATAAAAAATAAAATGGATAATGTGAAAACAGAAAAGAACAACTTATTTTCTATTCCGCCAGACTGAAACTGAAAGAAGGACATAAAACTAAAAGTTAGCACCAACCAAAGACACACATTTTTAAGCATGGGTATCCATGTATAGGATTTCAACACCTTAGATGCTGTGTGAGCGTAAAAAGCGTCATAGTCGGCTTTAGATGTTTTAATTTTAAGATTCAAAAGATTCTCCATAATCTGAGATACGTATAATTAGCCTGTAGATTAACTCGTTTTTTATTTTTTATTGATAAACAAACCATAGCTGAGTTCCTATCAACTTAAAATCAATTTACCCATGCATTTATTGACCGTAATATTCCGCTTTTTATTTTAAAGAGAATCAGGCTTAATAAAGCCAAGTTGTTTACCATTCTATAATTGATAATTTCCGTAACGGTTAGAATAAGGTCACCCTAACTGCCCTTCATCATTAGTCATTTAAAACGCCTTTAACTGTATTATTTTTTTAAGACGTTTTTTAATGACCTTTTGCTCGCAATAAAGCCCGATAAAACCACCAACAGCAATTGAAGCCACAACCAAAAACCAATATAAAGGGCTGTTAGATGCCTGAATACCCGAAATATAAAGGTATAAGTTGAACGGGATAATAAAAAATAAGCTACCTAATACTTTAATGAATTCCCTAAAAAGCTCTGTATCAGACTTTGCTTTGTCGATATGAGAGTTAATAGTTTCATTTGATATCTCATTTAGCTCTGGGTATGTATTTTGTAACCAATTTAAATAATTCAATTATGCATCCTTGTATTTTTATATCTAGTGCTGCCTTAAATAGGCAAAATATATTTGTAAAAATAAGCATTGTGGCAGCAAAGCGAACTACTTTTTGTTCTTGGTTAATTTATTGCTAACTTCATATTTAGCTTTACCTTGGTTTGCACGTAAACCTGCAAAATAGGTTACAGCAGCTATAGGTAAGCAAATAAAACCGTATGCTTTAAAGCTTTCTAAAAAACCACTTTTCTCGCTTATAATGCCACCAAATAAAACCCCAAGAATGGTAGGCAATAAAATAGCTGCAGCTGCGTATATAAATTTTTTCATTCTTCAATCCTTTTATGATTAGTAATTTTGTTTGTAATGATGCTCACCAAGAGCAAAATGTATTTTTATCTTATTTTAATTATTCTTATTGGCTACTGGTTAAATAACCTTTCGCATTTTATTTAATAACTCGTAGCATGCTTTATACAACAGTATTTCCATGTCTTCGTTATGGTACAAAGGACCCCAACGAAAAAAGCCTCTTAAGCTAAATTTTTTAGCTATGAATTCGCGCCACGTAACAGATTTAGAAACGCTGAACGTTTTAATCGTCTTATTGTGTTTAATGTTATAAAAGCGCGACACTAATTTAACTTTTGGTCGCCAAAATAGCGGAATAACAGCTGTATCAAAATCTATAGTGAATGCATCACCACCATGCAAAGTAACTATAACAACATCTAAACCAATATCTGATTTTTTAGGCTCTTTAATAGACGAAATACTGTGAAGACAAAAAATATCTTCAAGCTTCTTGTGCATATGATCTTGTAGGGAATCGCCCGTTATATAAAAAAACGACTCTATTTTAGAAAAATGGCTGTTATTAGCCACAGCTAACGACCCTAAATAAACATTGGGTTTTTCAGAGCTAAACCAATCGAATAGCAAATTCAAATTCCTTTTTTACTTATGCCCAATAAATAGGCCGTAAGGTTGTTATCTAAGGTTAGGGTGAAAAAGCAAAAACCAGCTGTTTTTGTTCTGCTTTACGGTTTATTTATTTACGCTCAACTCTTTTACGACGTAATTGAATACCAAGTAATGTCCCTAATAAAACAGCAACAACATGCAGAAAAGCTGGAATTAAATATATCAGAGGATCCATTGATATTTCTAATAAAATGTATAGTAAGGCACCGACACTTAGATCAATAAACCAATAAACCGCCGAAACTAAAAAGGCTTGTTTATAGGGACCCACTGTTTGCTTATAGCCTAAGTAACAATACACGATTAAAGGGGTTACAAATCCGAGGACGTAATAAGTAAAAGCTAATGAGGTACTTTGAGTCATCTCATCAAAGCCAACAATCTTTGTTGCTATTGTTGATAAAGCAACTAGCAATAAATACAACCCTACTGAAAAGAGTATAATCCTAGAGTATTTCACGATAATCCTTTAGTAATACAACGAGGCTGTAGAATAGCTCTAACAGCCAGATTCAATTAAAAAACGAGTTCCTGTAATTAACTCTAAGCGTTTTTATAGCATTAGGTAATGCATTTGGAACCCATAAAACAAGCTGTTTTTCTTAAAAAAGAGTAATTCTACAGCCTCAACGCCTTGCTAAGCGGCGTAAAATTGTTGGCTAAAATTAGTGAGGCATGAACGCAAGCCAACTGTTTTAAGTCCGTTTAAGCAACTTGTTGGGCTTAATTGCGCGATATATAGCTATTGGCTGAAGCATAATCCTCGGATATCTACAGGTTCGAATCATTGCTTCTAAACCGTCAAATCCTCTAAACATTCCTCGAAAAGCACTTTCTACTGACAAATGCTCATTACCTTCTTGCTCAAGGTCTTCACTATCAAATTCCTCCATAGGATCAAAACCTTCGTCATCTCTTTTAGGAATTGAAGTGATTACCCCTAACATTGTCACTTTAATGGTTGGCTTTGAGCCAAATAAAAAGTGTACTGATTCAGTATCATCATCGAGGAAAAACTCCCTTTTAACATTTGACATGACATGGAAGTTCATAAAATCAGAAAACGGGTAAAGACGTACATTAAATATATTTGGCAAAAATACGTTTACCCAAGTTTTAAGCCCTTCGATAATCCACTCATCGACTTTACCAACCAACTTAGTGCTGATTAAAGTATCTAGTGAGTTTTCAAGTTCTTTTAACTCATTTATTTTCTTATTTTTTTGTGAACCATTTTTAATTTTGCTGATGTCTTCTTTCATGACTTTTATATTATCAAAAAAGCCCTCTAACTCAGGAGCCTCTTTTAAACTTGACTTGATACTATTATTAATAAAGCCAGTGACATCCTCATAATTATCAGCTATTCGAGTTATTCTTTCATAATCTTCTAAAACGATATGTCCTTCAGCTTTTACACATAAAGCACTTTCAAATATATCAGTAGCAGTACCTGACTCAACATGTTCTTTAGTAACATCCGTTCCAATTTCAGCAATGTAGCCATGCTTAAATAGTTCTCGTTCTAATTCCGTATATACCTCATGATGACTCACTCTGACTTCTTTCAGACCTTGTGATTCTGTCTCTGTTCCACCAGCTTCATGTTTGAATATTTTAAAATTATAATTGCGTAGATTTTTACTATTTTCAGAAGAGTTTGACGATACTTCATACGTTTGCAAAATCCCTCCTGAAACTTGACTATAAAGGGAGCTTACCTTACTCATATCCAAATAAATAAAATCTTTAACTTCTTCCATGTTACCCACTTTGATTTTAAGCCTAACATCTTATTGAACACCACTCTGGGGGTTTATAACACCCCAAAACGGCGTATATTACATTGTTCAATAATTCCACTAAGTAACTTCAATGTAAACAAGTAATTAGGCATGTAATGAAAAGCCTTTGTTATTTTGCACCAAAACGACTTTTAATAATGTTATTGGACAAACTAAAATAGCTGTTTATATAAACAGCTCGCTTTGAAGGTTTACTTACTACTTGTTAGGGGCTTTATACGCTTCAATAGTTGGCGTTTAGCCTTGTTCGGTGAAAAACTCGAGTTAAGAACAAAAGAAAGTTGTAGGAAAATTTTGGCTTTATGTATTTAGCGCGTAATTAGCTAAAGCATTGGTGAGATAAGCGAGCCTTAACATATTAATGATACAGACTCGCTAGAGATATTTATGATAAAAACGAATGAGTGAGGTGTTTACTTTACATCAAATTTCACGTGGTCAAAGTATGGATTTTTCTCACGCGCTTTAAGTACGCTGATTGTAGTAAGCACAATGAGTTGCAGCTCGCTATTTACGTTAACAACTATGCATTCGTCTCTATTAGAATTGCGTTTTGTGTCAGTTGCTACGCCACATACACCATCACCATTTTTTAATATAAGCTCAATGCTTAAATGGTGCATACAGGCAATTTCGATGTAGTCGTATTGGTTGCAACTGATCATAACGTCCTCTTTATATTATTTAGTCGGTTTAAAAATCATTAAAAAAGCAATAACAACAAGGTTGGCTATATACCAAAGATCTTTAATTACAAACTGCCCTAAGCGTTCCAGTAAAGTGGAAGAGCTAAATGCACCGGTTGCAGTAATTAAGAATGTTTGGGTCATCATAAATACGCTTAAACACGCTAAGCCACTTACAATAATTAGCTTTTTATTATTTAAAAATAGCCCTAAGCCCAATAACACAGCAAATAATACATCAAACCCGCCAATCACGTTAGACGCGCCTTGTACGCTAAATACCGTGTATAACCACGACATAAACGGTGAGGTTTCTACTAAACTTACAATGCCTTTTGCTTCAAACTCATAAAACTTCATGCCGCCAATCCACAATAAAACCATGGCAACCGGTATAAAGTTTAAAAGTACGTGTTGTTTGTCGGTAAGTTTGTCTTTATAAAATAAAAACAAATACAAAGGCACTACAGCAAAGTATTTAATTATGCCCTGCCCACTACCAATGATTGGAAAGCCGCCAAGTTGAGCCATCCAACGGTTACTGGCAAACAAGGTAAGTAATGCAACTAAACTTATAATTGCTGCAAGTAAAAGTGCTGGTGTAGGTTTCATTAATTTAAGGCGAGCGAGCACGGTGGCAAACGCTAAGGCAATCATAAATGAGCCACTAATCAAACCTAATGCAGATACAGACATTAGCGAATCAACGCCATAAAAACTAAACGTAGCCATTAACGTATTAGGGTTTGCTCCTAACGCAAACGATAAGCCAAGTAACAAAAAGCTACTCGCTAATAAAAAAGTAATCACGTTGTTGGTTAATTTTAAGTTCATTGTATTTCCAAGTATTCGTTAAGACTTACAAAGACCTTGCTAGTCGATAAAACAATTCAAGCTAACTCTTAAAAATATAAGAGTTGATTAAGCACAACGTAAGCTCTCATAGGGTAATGTAATCAATCACTTTAGTTTATGGTTTATTACCTCTTTATTAATAAAATTAAATAAGTCTAATATTCATATGATGTGCGTCATTTTTTTTATTATAAAATGAAGTAGAATAACGTCGCCTTTTCAATACACAGAATGCATGCATTTCTAAAACTTAGGGACATTTTTAATGAAGGGTACTGATATTCGAGTTACCTCTGGACTGATTTCTATAGCCATTGTTTTACTACTTTGGTTTGCTGTACCGCCTCCGCAAGGTGTTACCGAAAACGCATGGCATTTATTAGCTTTATTTATTGGTACTGTAGTTGCCATTATTGGTAAAGCAATGCCTATCGGCGCCATTGCTATTTTAGCTATTACTTCTGTTGCGTTAACCGGCGTAACTAATGACAGCCCATCTGGCGCTATTAAAGATGCATTAAGTGGCTTTTCTAATTCATTAATTTGGTTGATTGGTATTGCTATTATCATATCTCGGGGTTTAGCTAAAACCGGTTTAGGTAATCGTATTGGCTATAATTTTATTTCTTTTTTTGGTAAAAAAACTATTGGTATTGGCTATGCACTCGCACTTTCTGAGCTTGTTATAGCGCCTGTAACGCCAAGTAATACCGCACGAGGCGGCGCTATTATTCACCCAATAATGAAGTCGATAGCAACAAGTTTTGGCTCGTCCCCTGAGGAAGGTACATCTCGTAAAATTGGGCACTACCTTGCTTTAGTGAGCTACCATATAAACCCTATTACATCAGCTATGTTTATTACGGCAACTGCGCCAAACCCTCTAATTGTAAAGCTGATTGCTGATGCTACCGGTGCAAATATTAGTATTACTTGGGGTACGTGGGCGCTCGCAGCGCTTGTTCCTGGTTTGCTATGTATTGCCCTTGTGCCTTTGGTTGTTTATGCCATTTACCCACCTGAAGTTAAAAGTACGCCCGACGCTAAAAAATATGCAGAATCTAAATTAACTGAAATGGGCCCAATGAGTTACGGCGAAAAAATAATGGTGGGTGTTTTTGCTATGCTGCTTGTTTTATGGGCCGGCGTACCCGCAATGATTTTAGGGGCTGACTACGCAGTTAAC
The DNA here is from genome assembly GCF_011378685.1 of Pseudoalteromonas sp. C8. Taxonomy (NCBI): domain Bacteria; kingdom Pseudomonadati; phylum Pseudomonadota; class Gammaproteobacteria; order Alteromonadales; family Pseudoalteromonadaceae; genus Pseudoalteromonas; species Pseudoalteromonas sp. C8. The sequence continues at coordinate 59,059 of NZ_WTKT01000009.1, read as the reverse complement.
ACAACCGCAGTGGCTTTTTTAGGTTTATCGGTTTTATTAGTGACTGGTGTATTAAGTTGGGACGATGTACTTAAAGAAAAGTCTGCGTGGGATACCGTTGTTTGGTTTTCAGCATTAGTAATGATGGCCACTTTTTTAAATAAACTAGGTTTGGTAACGTGGTTTTCAACACTTGTTGAGAGCAACATTGCGCAACTGGGCTTTGACTGGATTGTATCGGCTATTATATTGGTAGCTGTGTATTTTTACGCTCATTACTTTTTTGCCAGTACCACAGCACATATTACTGCTATGTTTGCCGCATTTTACGCCGCAGGTTTGGCGCTTGGCGCTCCGCCTTTATTTTTAGGTTTACTGTTAGCTGGCGCTTCATCACTCATGATGTCGTTAACGCATTACGCAACAGGCACATCACCCATAGTGTTTGGCTCAGGCTATGTATCGTTAAAAGACTGGTGGGTAATGGGCCTTATAATGAGCGTTATTAATTTAAGTGTATGGGGAATTATTGGCGGGCTTTGGTGGAAAGCACTAGGGTATTGGTAGTGCTGTGTATAGGTAGTAATGTCTTTGTTAGCTTAACCAGCATGTTTAACTCTATGCGCTTGTTTTAGTCGTACCTAATTAAAAGCGCTATAGCCCTAAAAATATAAACTTTAGGGCTATAATAAGGAAGCATTAAAGCTTTAGAAACGACTCGTAATTACCATTATTGATAAAGATAATTACGAGTACCACATGCAAACGCGGGCTACTCTTAGCTAAAATTAATCGCTTTGATCTCTGAAGTCTTTTTTTCTGAAAATAGTTAAATGCCAACCCCAATGCAAAGAGCCTAATCTTAAAAAGATAGTCGTGAAAAATGATCCTAAAATACACCAAATGTAATCTACATTAAGGCTAAATAAAGCAGCATAAACTGCACCACCCGCTAAACACGCAGAGGCGTAAGGTTCGCTGCGCATAACAGTTGGTACTTCACGGCAAATTACGTCACGTATTAAACCACCAAATATACCTGTAGTGATACCCATGGTAATTGCGACCACCATGCCAGAGCCATTAATGAGTGCTTTTTCTATCCCCATAATATTAAATAGCGCCATACCAACAGCGTCTACCAATAAAAAGTAGTAATTATTAACGCGCGGTAAGTATCGAATAAATGCAATTGTTGCTATAACGGCCCCATAGGTCGAATATAAATACTCCGGGGTAGCAATCCAAAATACCGGTTTGTTTAAAAGTATATCTCTGAGGGTACCGCCCCCTAATGCTGTAACGGTTGCCACCACTACTACGCCAAAGCCACTAATGTTTTTTTCATACCCAAGCAATGCCCCTGCAACAGCAAAAAATGCGACACCGAGTAACCCTAGTACCATAAAGTATTCAGCAGTCATGGTAATTCCTTTTTAAAATTTATAAGGAGTTGTATCAACTTACGTGCCAAAAAAACATCTCTCAAAAGTTGAATTAACTTTGAAAAATACATTTAAAAACAACGCTGTAATTCACACTGAATGCAGTTTGAGGTTAGGTTTTATAAAAGGTAATATTTGAGAAGGTAATTATTTTAAAAGTAGGTATTTTTTACACGTTGTTTATAAGTAGGCCCATAAATTAAGCTAGCGCTATTTATACACTCAAAGTAAGCAAGATAGCCTACAAAAATTGACTCAAAGATTAATAGGCTAATACCAATCCAACTTGCAGAATTAATATATTCAAAAATAAAGAAAATACAAACTATTACCCAAAAGCAGTTGGCTATAGCTAATACTTTAATGGCTAATAAGCTTCTTGTTCTTTTAAATGCTAATAAAAGTGCGCATATACCATAAAGTATATTAGCTGCTGTAATAAATTGAAGTACATGTAAAGGTAAAGAATAAGTTTCGTAGAACCAAGATTGAAAACTAAACAAAGTTAAACCAGCAAGTAAACCTGCTATACCGTCAAGGTAGAGTATGTCTAATTTTTTATGTGTAATCACTTTTAATACCCTTCAGCTTTTTAACTGAGCTGCCTTTTTAAGCGCCCACCAGCCAATCACTAAGCTCATTAATATACGTACAGGAAAGTAAATAATAGCTGGAATGCCAAATAACCAATTGGCAAAGCCTCGTGGCATTACATAAAATGCGACCTGCTTCACCCAAAATATAAACTCAACATACTGCGCTAAAAAGTCATTAAGCGATAAGCTTAAAAGTGCTAATTCATTACTTATTAAAACCCATAAGGCATATAAGCCAAGCAGACCATCACCCATACTGCCAATATAAGATGAGTAGCCTATAAATAATAAAAAGCCGCGCATGGTAAGTCCTTCTTAGCTGTACCAACAAGTTAAAATACAAACTGACTAATCTATAAAATATTAAAAATGGCTTTGTTAATTGCACCCTTTAGACGTTTTAACTAATTGAATATTATTAACACTTGCATGTGCTCCACAGTAAAACATGTAGTTAGAGCAATGATAGTTTTCATCCTTAATATTCAAACCATTCTCATCAAATTCTAGCTCAAACTTACAGTTAATATCGTATTCGGGCTCTTGCTCTTCAAACACCAGTTTTTTACCCTTTAGTACTAAAGGTAATGGTTCTGTTGTCCCTTCTAACGGGCTGTGATAGTGCAAATATGAAAGTTAAAGCCCCAGATAAGACCCTCTGTAAAATATCTATCGTCTTTTTAAATATATTTATATAGCTCGTTTTTAATTTAAAACGCTCATCACTTTCGCTCCCATCGTCTTTGAGCATAGGGATCGCGCTAGTTATTTTGTCTGTTCTTGAATAGCATCCTTCAAATGAGTCTGCATGTGAATATCCACTAAAGACCGCACTTGCTAACATAAAAGCTGTTTTAATCATCACTCGCTCCTTGCTGTAATGTTAAGTTCGCTCAAAAAAACGCCCTGTATCGTCTGTCATTTTTACTGGTAAACCGTTACCAACCATAAAGTGATAAAAACGTAAATCATCAATCAAGTCAGGGGCTGATATTTCTATGTCTCGGTAAGTCGCGTCTCTAAATTTAAACCTTAAGGTATGCTCAAACCGCTTCGTTTGACAGTAAAGTACTTCTTCTAGCTCAGATACCTTTATATTTATACCAAGTAATTTAAATTCACCATTGGCAATATCAATAGCTTGTGATTGCTTATTATTTGTAGATAGCCATTCAATAACCACTCCTAAAGAAGATAATCCAAACAAATATAAAAACTGATGCAATAAAGGTTTTTCGTTAATTACTTCCATGTAAAATAGCAAAATGACAATAAATAATGCTGATAAAGCCAAACTATAGACTATTTTAAATCCGGGTAGTTTTTTTTGCCTAGGCAAAGCTGCCATAATTAATATCCTGATTAATCTACATAACTCACTTTTGTTCCCGCTAAATGATCATGTAAACATCGTTTATCTTTTCCAAATATAAATAATGGATTAACAAAACCAGCTATAAACTGACCTGCCGAAGGGACAAGTGATAATAGTTGCATACAAAGCATGCGTTTAAAGTAAATTGTAGTAAAGCTTGCTTGTGTACCATCTAAATTTTCAATACGGATAGACATTAAAGATTTACCAATTGTTTGTCCGCGTTGGTACATGAGGTAACCATGAAGCACTAACGTGCTTAATATGCCATAACCTAGCAAACCTGCAGATAAAGTAAGCGTTGGTTGGCTTAAATTATCAAACCCTACAAGCATGAATACAGGTATAAAACAAACAACACCTAAAACGCCATCAACAATAGCAGCCACTAGCCTATCTGAGCGCGTTGCTTTTTCTCCTGCTACTTTTGATACAATATTTTCAGATGGGTTCTGTGCTTCTCGCGTTTCAATTAAGTCGTCTATTTCTTTTGCTCGATCTGGGTAGGCTTCGCGATCTATAGCTCTCGCTGATGAGTAAAGCTCATCTAAAGTGTAGGTAGAAAAATCAATTTCAGAGTCCATGCAAAAAATCCATATAGTGTTATTAAAAAGCAATCTAACACAACTAATTCAAGCTATTCAATTATTTAAGATTATCAAATAAAAAAGCTACTAAAAAGTAGCCTTTAATTATTAATTAAATACCATTCAATTTGCTGTTAAAAATGCCATTTAACTAGCAAGTTTGGATTATGTTCGGTTTGACCATCTACACCAAATTTATTTTTCCAATAAACATACTCAATACCCACATCAAGGCGGCCTGTATCTAAGCCGAGCATAGGGGCAATATTGTATTTAATCTGCGAGGTAAAGTTAAAGCCACCTTCACTTTTACCAAACATTGTGTCGGTGCTATCTACAATATCTAAAAAGCCATCGTATCTAAAGTTACCTTTGTTATAGCCCCACGTAACTGTTATTTGGTTATTATCTTCACGTTGAATACCTATATCATCTTGAAAACGACGATAATAAGCCACATTAAAATATTGAAAGCCAGGTACATCAAGTGATACACCGCCCCCTAATAAATAGTTATTTTGATCCGTATCTCCCGAGCCATACTCTGTTTGTAGGCCTAAAAACACCTCTTTAACAAAGCTGTTTTGTGGCTTGTAAAGGGTTGGGTTTATGTTTAACTCACCGTACACTTCATCAGGATTACTTAGTCTATCCATAAAAAAGAACGTACTACCCCAAGTATGTCCCGACGCATGTTCTATAGTAACAACACTTCTATCGTCTTCCTCCCCTGAAAATGGCTCTAGGTAGTCGGCCCCTTTCATTGCGGTAATACTAAAATCAGACCAAAGCTCTTTAGCCGAAACACCTGTTGAGCACATTGTAATTGCAGTTATAAGTGCTAGTTTTTTTATTGTTTTAGTGTTCATTTTAATTCCTTTATTTTTATGAATCTTAGTTTAGTTAAGATGATCCGTACTTGCTGAGTAATTTTCTGGTAGTACCAACGTCATTATTATTGCGGTGATACCCGACACCGTCACTGCGCTACCGAATATGGCAGTAACCAACTTAGGTGCGTTTGTAAACAACTCTGGTACAAAACTAACACCTAGCCCTAGTCCCAAACTCACCGCAATAATAAGTAAGCTTCTGCGATTTATTTTTTCGCTGGCTAGTATTTTGACCCCTGCGGCTGCTACGGTGCCAAACATTACAAGCGTTGCACCGCCCAAAACGGGTTTAGGTATATTTTGTAATACAGCGCCAATCACAGGAAACAAACCAAGGATGATTAAAATACCGCCGATCCACAGGCCTATGTACCTGCTGGCAACACCTGTTAGCTGAATAACCCCGTTGTTTTGACTAAAAGTAGTATTTGGAAAAGTGTTAAATAAGGCCGCAATCATCGAGTTAACGCCATCACCTAGAATACCACCGCGTATGCGTGCTAAGTAAGTAGGCCCTCTAACAGGTAACTTAGAAACAGCACAATTGGCAGTAATATCGCCTGTCGATTCAATTGCAGTAATAAGGTATAAAAAGCCAAAGGCTATAAGCGCACCAAAATCTACACTAAAACCGTACTTAAACGGTATTGGCATGGCGATTAAATCAAACTCGCCGACTTCAAATTTGGCTATTCCTAATATAACGGCCAGTATCCAACCTACTATCATGGCTACAACCACGGCAGTTAGCCTTACCCATTGATTTTTACTTGCATTAAGCAGCACCACTAGAGCAACAACCGAAAAACCAACAATTAGGTTACTTGGTGAGGCAAACTCGTCAGGCTTATTAGTTAATAGCCACTGGCCGCCGCCTATGTCGGTCATACCCACTTTTATAAGGTAGACGCCTATAGTGGTAATAACCACGCCGGTAACAACAGGCTTAATTACTTTGCCGAGTTTTTCTATAAAAAAACTAATAAATATCTCTACAAAGGCCGCTAAAAAACACACAGCAAAAATAGTAGCGAGTACTTCATCGTTATTGCCACCCGTAGCTTTAACAGTAAAGCCTGTGGCCAAAATAGTGCCTAAAAAAGCAAAACTGGTGCCTTGCACACATATAAGTCCAGAACCAACAGGCCCTACTCTGCGCGCTTGTATAAACGTACCAACACCCGATACAAACAACGCCATACTAATTAAATATGGTATTTCAGCAGCTAGGCCAAGCACCCCACCAATAATAAGTGTGGGTGTAATAATGCCTACAAAGCTTGCGAGTACGTGCTGTAGTGCAGCAAAAAATGATTCAGTTAGCCCTGGTTTATCATCTACCGCGTAAATTATGTCTTCTGAAATAGCTTCTTGGTTTGACATGGTCAATATCCTTTTAGCGCTTAAACTTGGGCAAGGTATTAACGCCCAGCCCTATTTTAATTCAAATACGTCTGCGTTTATTTAAGCTGCCCTTCTACGCCTTCAACGTAAAAGTCCATGCCGAGTAAGGTTTTATCATCAATAGTCTGCCCAGCTTTTGTAACCAGCTCACCTTGCTGATTTTTTATAGGACCAGTAAATGGATGAAATTCACCTTTACCAATTTTCTCTGAAATAGCATTTACTTCACTTACTACATCACTTGGAATGTCTTTACTTAGCGGCGCTAAGCGAGTCATCCCTGAGCCTATCCCTTTCCATATATCTTGCGATTGCCATTTATCGTCAAGTACTTGCTGCACGCGCTCTGCATAAAACTCATCCCAGTGATGAACCGCTGCCGTTAAATGTGCTTTTTTACCGTATCCGCTCATATCTGAGTGGTAGCCAATAGCGTAAATACCAGCGGCTTGCGCAGCTTGCAGTGGTGCAGGCGAATCAGTATGTTGGGTAACAATATCAACGCCTTGATCTATTAGGCTATCGGCAGCTTCGCGCTCTTTACCCGGATCAAACCAGCTATTAACCCACACTACTTTTACTTTTGCATTAGGCTTAACTGAGCGCAAGCCAAGCGTGAATGCATTTATACCGCGTATTACCTCCGGAATAGGAAACGCAGCAATATAACCAATGCTGTCGGTTTTACTCATGTGCCCTGCAATAACACCTGTTAGGTAGCGTCCTTCGTAAATGCGATCAAAGTAAGTGCTTACGTTTTTTGCGCGTTTATAGCCTGTGGCATGCTCAAACTTTACATTAGGAAATCGTTTAGCCACTTTAAGTGTTGGGTTCATGTAGCCAAACGACGTGGTAAATATTAAATCGTGCCCGCTTTTAGCCAGTTGCGTAATAACACGCTCTGCATCGGCCCCTTCTGGTACGCTTTCGACAAAAGTGGTTTCTATTTTGTCGCCAAACTTTTCCTCTAGGTAGTGGCGGCTAGAGTCATGTGTATAAGTCCAACCAGCTTCACCTATAGGGCTTACATATACAAAGCCAACTTTTACGCTATCTTTTGCAATAGCTATTGCGCTTATGCCTAAGCTTAATGCAACCCCGAGTGCTGTTATAAGTTTTTTCATTGTTATTCTCCGTGTTATATTTTTAATATCCTGTTGAAGCAGGTGATTTGCCTTATTGATTTTGTAATTAATTTAATGACCCTTGTGCCAAGGTTTACCTAGCCACATGGGTTCGTACATTTTTAATTTTTGTTTATTTTTACTGAGCATAATCAGTACTATGAGCGTTGCACCATAAGGCAACATGGCCAGTAAGTTAGACTCCACAGCCCACCCAAAAGCCTGTGCCACTAAGTGCATAATGCTGGCAAAACCAAATAAATAAGCACCAAGCATTACGCGCTCAATACGCCAGCTTGCAAACACCACTAAAGCAAGGGCTATCCAACCTCGCCCTGCCGTCATGTTTTGAGTCCAAAGTGGTGTATAAGCCAACGACAAATATGCGCCCGCAATGCCAGCCAGTGCGCCGCCAAACATTACGGCTAAATAACGTGTACGCATTACAGGTAATCCTAAGTTATTCCCCACACTTGGGTTTTCGCCAATAGCTCGTACTGCAAGCCCTGCTCTGTGGTATTTAAAAAACAAATACGCACCAAGCACTAAACCCCAACTTAAATACACAATGGCGTCTTGCGAAAATAGCGCTTTGCCTAAAACTGGAATATGCTCAAACCCTGCAATTGCTAAAGTAGGTAACGCGTTAATGGTTTTTCCCTCATAGTCGGCCCCTAAAAATGCCGAAAGGCCTGTACCAAAAATAGTCAGCGCCAAACCTGCCGCTACTTGGCTAGCATTTAAATTAAGTGCTACAAAAGCAAAAATAAGTGAGGCCATAACCCCGACCAAAGCAGCTACCGTAAAACCAATAAATAGGTTGTCGCATTGGTACATAGTTATAAACCCTGCCACTGCGCCAAGTAGCATCATGCCTTCTTGCCCTAAATTTAAGGTGCCGCTTTTTTCGCATACCATTTCACCCAGCGCCACCAGCAATAAGGGGGTGCCTGTACGAATAGTGGCGTATAAAATATTAGTAATTACATCTAATTCCATGATTTAAGACTCCTGTGCAATATGTATTGGCTGCGCTTTTTGTTGTTTAAATGGCAGCGAAAATCTAAGGCGATAAGTAATAAGCACATCGCACGAGAGTAAATAAAACAGCATTAACCCCTGAAAAATACCGGTTATAGCGTTAGGTAATCCCATGTTAATTTGCGCAAGTTCACCTCCCATATAAATAAGCCCCATTAGTAAGCCCGCAAACGTAATCCCTACTGGGTGGAGTCGCCCTAAAAAAGCAACAATAATGGCGGCATAGCCATAACCGGGTGATATTTGCGGAACCAACTGTCCAATAGGCCCAGCTACTTCGCCCGCTCCAGCAAGCCCCGCCAAGCCCCCGCTAATAACTAGCACTCCGGCAATTAATAATGCTCGCTTGTAACCCGCCATTTTGGCCGCGGATGCATCAAGCCCAAGTACTTGTATTTGAAAGCCTATAAAGGTTTTACTAATAAAAACCCATGTGGCGCATAGCGCTAATAACGCAAACGCCAGGCCTAAGTGCAATCGAGTACCGTCGAATAAAACAGGTAATAGCGTGCTATCGCCAAACAATGCACTTTCAGGAAAGTTATAACCGTGAGGATCTTTTAGTGGCCCATGAACAGCCCACAGCAATACATTTACTGCTATGTAGTTGAGCATTATGGTGACTAAAATTTCATTGGTGTTTAAACGCAGCTTCATAAAAGCAGCAAGCCCCGCCCACAACATGCCACCAGCAATACCAGCGAGTAATGTAAGTGGCATTGCAAAAGCACTTGTTGAGTCAACAAAGTTAACGGCTACAGCACTTGCACATACACCACCAATAAGCAGTTGCCCTTCTGCGCCTATATTCCAAACCGATGCTCTATAACAAAGCGCTAAGCCATAGGCGCATAGCAAAATAGGAATGGTCATTACAAGTAGCTCAGTTACACCATACCAATCGGCAACAGGTGCTATAAGCAATGTATACAGGGCATTTAGAGGATCATGCCCTAATAAGGCAAACACCACGTAACCGGTTATTAATGTTAGTAAAATAGCTAAAACAGGAGAGAGATAACTCCAAGCTGGTGAGCGCTCAACACGTGGTTCTAATTTAATCATGCGAGTACCCCTTGTGGTGTGTGTACTTTAGGCTGGTTATTAAAAACATCGCTAAAGTCGCCAGCCATCCACTGCCCTAACTGCACAAGTGGTACGGTATCGGTATTTAAAATAGGAGACAGTTTGCCATCACAAATTGCGCCAATGCGGTCGCAAATTTTATAAAGTTCGTCTAAATCTTCTGAAATAACGAGTACCGCACACCCTTCGTCGCGAAGCTTTAAAATAGCTTCATGTATCGCCACTTGTGCGCCTATATCTACTCCCCAAGTAGGGTGCGACATAACGAGTAGTTTTGGGCTTTGCTCTACCTCGCGACCAATAATAAATTTTTGTAAATTACCACCTGAAAGGCTAGCTGCATGAGTGCGAAAACTTGGCGTTTTAACCTTGTATTTTGTAATGATTTTATTCGCAAGCTCAGTAATTTTTGGTTTTACTAAAAAGCCATTTTTAACCAGCCCATTATCAAAACTAGTAAGCAGTGCATTTTGTGCTAAATCCATAGTGGGCACGGCTCCTCGCCCAAGCCTGTCCTCTGGCACACATGCAAGCCCAAGGCGGCGCCTTTTTAGCGGGCACAGTGCATCAACAACGGTATTTTTAAATTTGATGGCGCTGCTACTAGCTTGAATTTGCTCCCCCGAAAGCACTTTTAATAACTCTTCTTGTCCGTTGCCAGCAACACCCGCAATCCCCACTATTTCGCCTTGCTGTACTGCAAAGTTAATATTTTTAAGGGATGTTTCAAATAACGCTTGTGCGGCGGTGGTTAGATTATTAACGGTTAAAAAATCCGCAGCCCCCAAAGCTCTGCGAGTTTGGTTACTGATTGGCGTGTTGTCGCCTACCATCAGCCTGGCAATTGACTCACTAGTTTCGTTTTTAGGAATACAATGCCCGCTTACTTTCCCGCCTCTCAAAATGGTCGCACTGTCACATAACTCAATCACTTCGTGCAGTTTATGGCTAATAAACAGCACAGAGCAGCCTTCTTTTTTAAGTGACTTTAGGGTTTTAAATAATGCATCGACTTCTTGTGGAGTCAGTACTGAAGTGGGTTCGTCTAAAATAAGTAACTGAATATCTAATAATAAGCATCTAACAATTTCTACTCGTTGGCGCTCGCCAGTTGAAAGTGTTGATACCAGTCTATGGGGGTCTAATGGCATACCATAACGTGTTGATGTTTTTGTAATTCGACCCGCAAGCGTGCTGCTATGCCCTGCTAAATCACCTAACGCTAGTTCAATATTTTGGGCGACCGTAAGTGTTTCAAATAACGAAAAATGCTGAAAGACCATTCCAATGCCTAAATCACGCGCATCAGCAGGGTCTTTTATATTCATTATACGGCCATTAAAAAACATGTCCCCTTGGTCAGGTTTAACCACACCATAAAGCATTTTCATTAATGTGCTTTTACCTGCACCGTTTTCACCTAATAAGGCATGCACTTCACCATGCTTAATTTTTAAGGTTACGTCATTATTGGCTATACATCCGGGATACTGCTTTGTCATTCCCTGCATAGTAAGGCGGTATTTATTATTCATTATTAGGGCCTATTTGTACTTAATGAGCAATTTAGCCTACTCAAAACATCAACTGACCAACCGGTCAACAATGGCATGGTAACTGCAATATACTTACCAAGATGAAAAAGTATTTTTCTTACCCGTGCGCAAACAACAAGAAAAAACATACGCCAAGCCTTTATGTATCAGGGCTTTATAAAAATTAAGGGGGTCTGTGTGATTCAATTTTTATTAAATAACACGCCAATTGAAGTACAAGAATGTTCGCCAAGTCTCACCATTTTGGACTGGCTTCGCACCAAAAAAGGGAAAGTGGGCACCAAAGAAGGATGTGCAACTGGCGACTGTGGTGCGTGCACAATTTTAGTGGGTGAAGAGCGTATAAATGCAAACGGGCAAACTAGTTGGCAATACAAAACAATGAACAGCTGTTTATTGTTATTAGGTAATGCGCATGCAAAACATATAGTAACGGTAGAGGCTGTGACTACTGGCTTATACCCAAACTTAACCGATTTACACCCCGTACAACGTGCACTAGTGGAGTGCCATGGTTCGCAATGTGGTTTTTGCACGCCCGGTATAATAATGAGTTTGTTGGCTCTTTATATTAATGAGCCAACGTACCCTGGTAAAAAAGCGGTTATTCATGCACTTGGCGGTAACTTATGCCGTTGTACAGGTTATAACCCTATATTACTTGCAGCCGAAAAAGCCTATAGCTATGAGCGTAAAGCTGAACCTTACTCAGCAATGGCCGCTCAATTTAAAGCATCACTTAATACGCAATATGATGACGATATTCCATTTTTAAAAAATGGTCCTCGCAAATTTTACTTACCACAAACTGCCCAACAACTTGTTGAGCTAAAAGCGCTTTATCCTTATGCACATTTAGTTGCTGGTGGCACCGACTTTGCCATTGAGCTTAGCCAAAACATGCTCTTACCGGATGTAATTATCTCCCTTAGCCAAGTAAAGGATCTTTGCACCTTGGCAGATAATAACGGTGAGCTACACATTGGTGCAGCACTCCCTTATAGCCAATTTGTTGAGGTATTTTATAACCATTACCCAGAGTCAAAAGAGCTATTTGAACGCTTAGGATCAAGCCAAGTACGTAACAGCGGCACGCTTGGTGGCAGCATAGGGAATGCCTCTCCTATTGGCGATCCAGCTCCTCTTTTAATCGCTCTTAATGCATCAATGGATTTATTAAGCAGCGCTGGTACGCGCACTATTAAAGTTGCCGACTACTTTATTGATTACAAAAAAACGGTTCTTAAAAGCGATGAAGTAATTAGCAAGTTCACCATCCCAAAGCGCCCAGAGTCACTAAAACTGGCATGTCATAAAATATCAAAACGCTTTGAAGACGATATATCTACCGTTTGTTTGGTACTTGCTATAGAGCATTCACAAAACATGATTACTCAAGCCCGCTGCGCTATGGGCGGTATGGCAGCTATTCCTAAGCGCGCGCAGCATATTGAGCAAAAGCTGATATCTCAATCATTACAAGTGAGCACTTTTATAGACGCAGCAACGGCTATTAACGATGACTTTACGCCCATGAGCGATGTAAGAAGCAGTGCGCATTACCGCACCACGGTAAGCAAAAACTTATTACAACGCATTGGTATTGAGTTTTGTGAGCCGCAAGCAAGCAACAATAACAACATTGCCATTACGAGGATCTCACATGCGTCACTTTGAAATGGATAAACTAAAAGCGCAAGGTGGTAGCGTTGGACAATCTAAATATCACGAAAGCGCTATTAAACAAGTTTGTGGAAGTGCAAATTTTGCCGACGATAATCCTGAGCCTTACGGTTGCCTGCATGCCTACCCAGTGCTCGCCCCTGTTACAAGCGGCTTTATTAAATCAATTGATACCAGTCTCGCACTGGCAGTTAAAGGCGTTAAACGTATTTTATCGGCAGAAGATGTACCGGGTAAATTAGATATTGGCCCGGTATTTCCTGGTGATGTATTACTCACTAGCCATGAGATTCAATACCACGGACAACCTGTATTAATTGTCGTTGCCGACACCTATGAAATAGCGCGCCGCGCTGCACGCTTAGTGGTTATTGAGTGCGAGCAAACTACACCCATACTTGATATTAAAGAAGCCATTAGCAAAGAGCATTGGGTGAGGCCGCCCCATTCACTTAACCGTGGTAACAGCGAACAAGCCATTAATAACGCAGCCCACCAGCTTAAAGGCGAAATAAACATAGGCGGGCAAGAACACTTTTATTTAGAAGGCCAAATAGCACTGGCGCAACCTGATAACGACGGGGGCATTCATGTTCAATGCTCTACGCAACACCCTACTGAGGTGCAGCACTTAGTTGCTAAAATTTTAAAAAAGCCATTTAGCTTTGTAAACGTAGAAACCCGCCGTATGGGCGGTGCTTTTGGCGGTAAAGAAACCCAAGGCGCACCATGGGCATGCCTTGCAGCCCTTGCGGTTTATTACCTTGGCTGCGCAGTAAAAATGCGCCTAGCCCGCAGCGACGATTTTAAATTAACCGGTAAACGCCACCCTTTTTATAACCAATACCATGTTGGTTTTGACGAAAATGGCTTAATAGAAGGTGCCGACATTACCGTAAATGGGTTTTGTGGCTACTCGCCTGATTTATCTGATGCAATTGTAGATCGCGCCATGTTTCATGCCGATAACGCCTACTACTACCCAACCGCCACAATCAAGGGTAATCGCTGTAAAGTAAATACCGTAAGCCATACCGCATTTAGAGGATTTGGTGGCCCGCAAGGAATGATTATGGGCGAGCTAATAATGGACGATATAGCCGCCAAATTAGGTAAAGATCCGCTTGAGATCCGAAAACTTAATTTATACAAGAAAGGCCGCGACACCACGCCGTACCATCAAACCGTAGAGCAACATATTTTAATAGATATGATAAACCAGCTTGAGGAGTCGGGTGACTACTGGGCACGTAAAGAGGCTATTAAAGCATTTAACGTATCGTCACCTATTATCAAAAAAGGCCTTGCGATGACGCCGGTTAAATACGGTATTTCGTTTACGGTACAACATTTAAACCAAGCTGGTGCATTAGTACATGTATATAGCGATGGTTCTATACATTTAAACCACGGCGGCACCGAAATGGGCCAAGGACTAAATACCAAAATTGCGCAAATTGTGGCCCACGGCTTTGGGGTCGATTTTAACGCGGTAAGTATTAGTGCCACGCGTACCGACAAGGTACCAAACACTTCACCAACAGCGGCCTCAAGCGGTACCGACTTAAACGGTATGGCGGCGCTAAATGCAGTAAACACAATAAAAGAGCGCTTAATAAACTTTATTACCGATCACTTTGAAGTAGACAGCCAAAGTATTACATTTAAAGATAACCTCATTACTTTTAGTAAAGGGGAAATTAGCTTTAGCGAACTTGCAAACCTTGCTTACATGAACCGTATATCGCTTTCATCAACGGGTTATTACGCCACACCAAAAATTCATTACGATAGAGCTAAAGGCGAAGGCCGCCCATTTTTTTACTACGCTCACGGTGTTGCACTCAGCGAAGTAGAAGTAGATACGCTTACGGGCGAAAACACGGTAACCCGCGTTGATATACTGCACGATGTAGGCAGTTCAATTAACCCAGCACTTGATATAGGGCAAATTGAAGGCGCCTTTGTACAAGGTATGGGCTGGCTAACAACCGAAGACTTACAATGGAATGATAAAGGCCAGCTTGCAAGCTTTGGCCCAGCCAACTACAAAATACCAGCCATTGGCGATACACCTGCCGAATTTAACGTCAATCTTTATAACTCAGCAAATCCAGAAACCACCGTGTTTAGATCAAAAGCCGTAGGCGAGCCGCCATTTATGCTGGCCTTTAGTGTATGGAGCGCCATTCGTAATGCAATAAGCAGTGTGGCTAATTACAAATACACCGCCACACTGGATACACCCGCAACCCCAGAGCGAGTATTGAGTGCAATTGAGCAAACCGCGAGCTGGTTTAAGGAGCATCAACATGACTAATTTAAATGAGTCGTTTCAAGGTTTTCATACTCAAAATTGGGCGCAGGCTATAAACGAGCATGAACAAAGCGGCACTAACTATGTAATTGCCACGGTACTTGGCACCAATGGCTCAACCCCACGTGGCACAGGCTCTAAAATGGTAATAAGCGGCGAGCATATTTACGACACCCTTGGCGGTGGCCACCTTGAATATGTAGTAATTGAAAAAGCCCGCGAACTACTTGCCAAAGGCGAAGCCGCCCAAGTAATAGAGCAATTTAACCTAGGTGCAAATTTAGGCCAGTGCTGCGGCGGGGCTGCCACCGTTATGCTTGAATGCATGCAATGCGAGCGCTTTACCCTCGACATTTACGGCGCAGGCCACGTAGCACAGGCGCTTATTGGTATATTGGCACAGCTGCCTATGCGCATACGCTGGATAGATAGCCGCGCAGATGTATTCCCACAGGCTATGCCGACTAATGTAGTAAAAGTGGTTGATGAAGAGCCAACAGAACAAGTAAAGCGTGCGCCTAAAGCTAACAACTACTTAGTATTGACCCATAACCACCAGCTCGACTTTGCACTCACCCAAGCAATTATTAAACGCGCTGATGCCAATTGGCTGGGCGTTATTGGCTCTGACACTAAAGCAAAACGTTTTAAACAACGCCTAGCACATCGCGATTTTACAGCCGATCAAATACAACAAATGACCTGCCCTGTTGGGCTTAAAAATATTACGGGCAAATTACCAATGGAAGTGGCTATTTCGATTAGTGGACAGCTAATTGGCCTTTATCAGGCTATGCAAACCCAAGCGCCAAAACGCCAAGGCTTGCAGTGGCGCACACTAAAAAATGCCTTAATTAGCACCACGCAGGAGGAAGTAGGCGCATGAGTAGCTTACAAATAAATACGCTAAATGATGCACAAGCAAAACAAGCTCTTGAGCATTGCTGCGCGGCCCCTAACTGGGTGGCAGCCATGGTAAAAGCAATGCCATTTAAAAGTGCTCAACAGCTGTTTGAATGCGCAAAAAGCATATGGGATAGCCTTGGCGAGAGCGACTATTTAGCTGCCTTTGAAGGCCACCCGCAAATAGGTGACTTATCAACCCTTAGCAAAAAATACGCTGCTACCGCACAAAAAGCGGGGCATGAGCAATCGGGTATGAGCAAAGCAAACGAAGCCGTACTTACCAAAATGATTACCCTTAATAAAGAGTACCTGAACAAGTTTGGCTTTATTTTTATTGTGTGCGCCACCGCTAAAACGGCCGAACAAATGCTTGAACTCATAGAGCAGCGCATACACAACACCCGCAGCACAGAGCTTGCTATAGCCGCGGGCGAACAAGCCAAAATAACAAAAATAAGATTGGAGTCATTGCTATGAATAAAAGTATGAACAAAAGCCCTATTACCACCCATATACTCGATACCAGCACCGGAAAACCTGCAGCAAACGTTGCTGTTAAGCTATTTAAACTTACAAATAACGAATGGGTACAACTAACCCAAGGCACAACCGATACCGATGGGCGAATTACCGACTGGCTAAATACAGAAGTAGAATTTGCAACCTATAAACTGGTATTTGATTTAGATAGTTATTACCAAAACCAACCTACCCCTGCGTTTTACCCAGAGGCGCAAATAGCTTTTAGATTACAAGATACTAAACATCATCATATCCCATTGTTGCTTAGCCCGTTTGGCTACTCTACATACAGAGGTAGCTAACTATGAGCACACAAAACAATAATAACTTAACAGTAGTTTGTGCTGATATACTCGACTTTGTTGACGACCCTGCCATTGCTGGCGAAAACGCCCATCGTTTTTTTGAAAAAGGCGCATTAGTTATCAAGCACGGCAAAGTAGTTAAACTTGGCTACGAGCAAGACATACTGCCAACGATTGATAAATCAGCGCGTATTATCCGCCACGATGGTAAGCTCGTTATGCCTGGTATGATTGACACCCACATACACTTACCACAAACCGAAATGGTGGGTGCATACGGCGAGCAACTGCTAAGTTGGCTAACCGAGTATGCGTTTCCGACAGAGAAAAAGTTTACGTGTAAGCATTATTCAAAAGAGATCTCTAATCGCTTTTTAGACGAGCTGCTGCGCAATGGTACAACCACCGCCCTTGTATTTGGCACTGTGCACCCGCAATCGGTTGATGCGTTTTTTAAAGAATCACAAAAACGCAATTTACGTATGATTGCCGGTAAAGTAATGATGGATCGTAACTGCCCTGACGACTTATCTGATTGCGCGCAAACAAGCTATGACGAATCTAAAGCCCTAATAAAAAAATGGCACAATGTTGACAGGCTAAGCTACGCAGTTACGCCGCGTTTTGCCCCCACATCAACCCCAGAACAATTACAAAAATGCACTCAGTTACTTGAAGAATACCCAGACACCTACCTGCACACTCATCTATCAGAAAACAAAGACGAGTGCGAATGGGTTAAAGGGCTATTTCCAGAAGCTGAAGATTACCTTGGCGTTTACGAGCAAGCAAAAATGGTACGCAAACGCTCGGTTTTTGCCCATAGTATTCATTTATCTGAGCGCGAACTTTGCTGCCTTGCAGATAACAATGCGGCTATATCGCACTGCCCTACCTCAAACCTATTTTTAGGATCAGGACTTTTAAATTTAAAAGCCTGTGAAGAGCACGGCATAAACGTAGGCATGGGTACCGATGTAGGCGCAGGAACAAGCTTTTCTATGCTACAAACAGGTAACGAAGCTTACAAAATCCAACAGTTACAAGGTCAAAAGTTTTCAGCATTTAAAGGGCTGTATTTAGCAACACTCGGCGGTGCTAGAGCGCTCGATTTAGAAGGGACAATTGGTAATTTTGAAGCCGGCTGTGAGGCCGATTTTATTGTAATGGATTGTTCAGCAACTTCGTTTTTAAAATTTAGAATACAACATGCCAAAACCCTACATGAAAAACTATTTGTAATGATGATGTTAGGCGACGACCGCTGCGTTGAGCAAACCTACATTATGGGTAAAAGTGTGTATAAGCGCGATGATAGCAATCAATTTTCAGACACCCGCTCACCGGTATTAGAAGAGGCTTAACCGTTATGGAAAACTATTTATTTGAGCTTGCTCATTTAGTACTGCGTTATTTTCATGTTATTGCTGGTATAGCATGGATTGGCGCTTCATTTTATTTTGCATGGCTTGATAACAACCTACAAACACCACCGCAGTGGAAAATAGATAAAGGCATAAAAGGCGATTTATGGGCCGTGCATGGTGGTGGCTTTTACGAAGTGGCTAAGTATCAAAATGGCCCTGAACAAATGCCTCACACCCTGCATTGGTTTAAGTGGGAAGCCTACACAACGTGGATCACCGGTATATTACTATTTAGCTTACTTTATTATGTTGGCGCCGATGTGTATTTAATTGATAACAGTAAAAGTGAGCTAAGTAAATTTGCAGCTATTGGCGCATCCCTTGGTTTTATTGGCTTAGGCTATGGTGTTTATCGTTTATTGTGTAAAACCCCACTGGTTGAAAACGGCAAAGTGTTTATTGCTGTAGTTATTGGTTTATTAGCTCTGTGGACTTTTGGGGTTGATCAACTATTTAGCGACCGCGCTGTGTATATTCATGTAGGTGCACTTATTGGCACGTGTATGGTGGGTAATGTATATCACATTATTATGCCAGGGCAGCGCTACATGGTGAGTGAAGTAGAAGCTGGTAGAATCCCTGATTCAGCGCCAGGTTTAAAGGCAAAGCTGTGTTCTATTCATAATAACTACGCCACATTACCTGTAGTATTTATTATGCTTAGCAATCACTTTCCTTACACGTATAGCCACAACTTTGGCTGGCTTATTTTAATTGCGCTGTTTGGTATTGGTATGTGGATACGCCATTACTTTAACTTAAAACATCAAGGCGTTAATAAACCTTCAGTACTTATAAGTGGTATTGCAGCATTTTTTGCTCTTATGTTGGCAATAGCTCCGTGGCCTAATACACCAACAAATGCAGACGAAAGCGCGCCTTTACAAGCAAGTATTACCGACGCACAAGCGTGGGATATAATCAGCAAACACTGTACGCAGTGCCACAGTGAAACACCTACCTCTGAGCTTTTTCAAACAGCGCCACTTGGCTTTAAACTTGATTCAATTGAACAGGTAAAAAAGTCGCAAGTACTTGTGCATACCCGCGCGGTTATAACCAAAGATATGCCACTGGCTAATATGACCAAGATGACAGACACAGAGCGCGAAGCGCTAGGCTCTTGGCTCGCAGCGCTTAAAAAGGAGCAATAAAATGAGCGAGCAATTTAAAAACTACCCGCGCGATTTAATTGGTTATGGCCCACATGCGCCTCATGCAAACTGGCCTAATAAAGCCCGTATTGCCGTGCAAGTGGTATTAAATTACGAAGAAGGCGGCGAAAACTGTGTATTACATGGTGATGCAGCGGCCGAAACGTTTTTATCAGAAATAGTCAGTGCTCCCCATGTAGAAGACCGCCATATAAGCATGGAGTCTATTTACGAATATGGCTCGCGCGCGGGCGTGTGGAGGCTACTGCGTTTATTTAAAAAATACGATATACCGGTCACCATTTTTGCAGTGGCGATGGCCCTTGAGCGCCACCCCGATGTAGCTAAAGCCTTTGTTGAAGCAGGCCACGAAATTGCAAGCCATGGCCTGCGCTGGATTAATTATCAAAATATAGATAAGCAAACCGAGCGCGAGCATATACAACAAGCCATTGAGATTATTCAAACGCTTACGGGTAAAAAGCCCAAAGGCTGGTATACCGGCCGAACTAGCCCAAATACCGCAGCCCTTGTAGTTGAGAATGGCACATTTTTATATGATGCCGACGATTACAGCGACGATTTGCCCTTTTACAGTATTAAAGAAGGTAAGCCACAACTCATTGTGCCCTACACGCTCGATGTAAACGACATGCGCTTTGCTGCCGTACAGGGTTTTAATGCCGGCGATCAGTTTTATAATTACTTAAAAGATGCATTTGATACGCTATACGAGGAAGGCGATCCAGAAGGTGAAAACGCCCCTAAAATGATGTCGATAGGTTTACATTGCCGCTTAATTGGTCGCCCAGGAAGAATAAAAGCATTAGCACGGTTTTTAGAATATGCCCGATCGCATGAGCAGGTATGGTTTGCCACGCGCGAGCAAATAGCCGAGCACTGGCTTAAAACCCACCCGTATAAAAAAGTATAGTTTATATTTTTAAAACATAAAAAAGCCCAGCAAAGCTGGGCTTAAATTACTTTAGGAGTAGTGAAATTTATTCAAAAAACTATTTCCCCATTGGCAGCAAAACCGATATATAGCGCTGCGCCCAATTAGCAAGCTCCACCCTGTTGCGTGAGTTAGTTTTTTTAAACGCACTGTATAAATGTGTTTTTACAGTGTGGTCGCTAATGTTAAGTTTATCAGCGATTGTATTGTTACTCGCCCCCTGTGCAATTAAATGAATAACAGACTTTTCTCGTTTTGTTAAATGATCGTAATCGTCCTGCTTTAATTCAATGTCGTCGTGTAAGCTATTAAACGACGATGCCACGGCTAAAATATCGTTAAAAGCTTTTGAAATCACTTTACGCGTAAACCAAAGCTCGCCAGTATTAACACGAAGTAACCCTTTAAAAATATCTTCTGGTGGATCAGATTTATAAAAAACACCATTAAAATGGTTAAGCAATAAGTTTTGCTCGCACACATCTTCTTTATCAACATTAAAGATGACAACGCTATAGTGTTTAGCTAAACAAATAAGGTCAGTCGGAATAAGGTCTTGCCATTTGCTTTTAGCACCATCTATTAAAAACAAATCATAATTTGTGCGCTGCTCAGCTTTAGGAATAACCTCGTCCATTTTAATATCACCAAACAAAGCTTGTAGTGTTCTTAAAATAGCGGTGTAGTTGTGTGAATGAAAAGATGATTGAAACGTTGTTTTTACAAATACCGAGTTTTTATGGGGCATAAATTTCGTCCTTGAAACATTTACACTACATTACCTAAATCAAATACAACTTACAATGGGATTTTGATATTAAAGTACTGTTATTCTTTCTCATCCTAAAATAGATAAAAATCAATTAAATCAATGCAAAACCTTCATCAATTTTATTTTTAAAATTGCTTTTATAAGATAAATAACAGATCGGATTAGTGGCTTAATAACTTATAAAGCCTTAAATATGCATTAGCCTAAACTAACTTTTAGGATCAATTATTCTATACTCGCTTTTAGTTTATTTAGCTCATCAACCGAAAAACCTCGATCATAAAAATATAAAATTTCGCCGCTGTTATTTATAAGTACCACACGTGAGTTATTTGGGCTTTGATTACCTGTAAACTTTTGAACTGTTTCACCATCTTTATAAATAGTGATTACCCCACCCCATAATTCTTTAGGGATGCCTTTGCGCATACCGCTGTCTATAAATGTGCTAAACATACGTGGTGCCATGCCGGCAATGATTGGTAGTTCGTATGTAGGGAGCGTTACACCCGCCATATCTAAACCAATTAACCAACGGTCTATATCAAACTGACTATCTTGCTTGTACCCAATAAGCAGTAGTGTTTTATCTGCTTTAAAATCGCTGGGTATAGTCACCATGCTTTGCTCTAAACTTTCGCCGCTAATGCTTGGGAACTGCTTACCTGTTAATTGTTGGTTTGGGTACTGTGTTGTACATGCACTAAGTAGTAAAAATGCAAAAGCACTTAATGTTAATTTGATCATAATAAACCTAATATTTATAAATTTCATAACGATACGTTTAGTATGGCAGCTGAGATCTAAAAATGCTGATTAGTTATATAATTTTTAAATTTAGACGCCGTCATGGGCTTACCATACTTCCAACCCTGCCCATAATGCACACCCGCCATTTTTAAAATAGCTTCTTGCTCAGTGGTTTCAATCCCTTCTGCCACACAGGTATAATTAAACTTATGCACAAGTTCCATAATATTTGGGATCATAGAGGCTTTTAAGCCCTCAGTTGCTATATCTTGAACAAACGTACGATCAATTTTAAGTTGATGAAAGCTCAAATTTTGTAAGTTTCTTAAATTCGAATAACCCGTACCAAAGTCATCTAATGATAAGTTAAATCCCGATTCCACTAAGGTTCTAAAATGAGCATGCGCAATGCTTGTATCAAGGTACTCGTCTTCAGTTATCTCTAAACAAATAATAAAGCGTGAGTTGGTAAGCTCTGTAATTTGCGGCAGTAACGACACATTACCCAGCTCTACATCACACGGAAATATATTAAGCGACACTTTAAAGCCTTCTGGCAATAACTCTATAGAGGTTAACTCTTTTATTGTGGTAGCAATCATTGCCTCAGTAAAAGTCCAAGTTAAATTATTTTTTCTAATAACCGGAATAAACTCATCTGGAAATAAAGCACCGTACTTATCTTCAAAACGTGCAAGTACCTCGCAACCAATCAGCTTGCCACTTTGCAAACAAATAATGGGCTGGTAAGTCCAATAAAATGATCCCTTTTTAAGCCCTTTACGAATACGTTGATTGGTAGAGCGGCGTGCAGCAATCCTCGCATCAACTATTAACGCACTCGATATGCCCGCTAAACAGGTTAAAATTAACGAAATTATTAATAATAAGTGATTATTAGAAAAAAACAGACTCCAAGGCAAGTGCACTACTACACAATATTGACTACTTGTAGAACTGCAAACTGAGTTAGTTTCGTAAGGAAAGAAAACGCTGTTTTTTACCTGCTGGTACAACCCCTCTTTACCTGCTAAATGATGCAAAGCATTTGGTGTTTTATAAATAACTTCCCAATCTGGCGCAGTAATTCCGATGTTGGTAAAGGGCGTGCTCTGCATAATTAAATTATAGTCCCCTTGTCTGACTATAATTACCTCCATAGGGCGCTCACTAAATAATAATAGATAAAGCTCTGGCTCAAAACGAACCCTGACCTTCTCACCATCTCGAATAAAGTCAGGCTGTTTGTCGTTAATTGGTTTACTTAATAAGCCTGCACCAGTAGTGCAAACTAGCTGGTTACCTTTAAAAAAGCCTATATCAATTACATATTTTGCATCAAATAAAGCGCGGCGCATCTCAAGAAGGGTTGTGTTGTCACACTGCTTAAACGCAAGCTTATTTAATGGGGTAAGAATTCGACGCCTCTCTGCAATTGCACCTTCTACATGACCGAGAATATATTCAGCGTCTGACTTTGTTTGTGCTGTTAACTGCTGCGCTGCAAAATTGAGCAAAATAAAACAGCCAATTACAAAAACTAACCCTCCGGTTAAAATGGCTATAATAGATTTTTGTTGGTACTTTTTCATAGCATCTCGAAGTTGTTAATTTATATCACTACTTTATTAGATGATTGCATAAGTCGCATTAAATTCAAACAGATCGATTCAAAAATTATTGAACGAATTTTGAATAAACTGAGTGATTTTAGCGCTTACCGTTAAATGCTGATTACTTTCAAAGTGAATCCCATCACCGGCTGTTACATTAATAAATGTATTAAAATCAATAAAAGTACATTTATTATTAGCCGCAACGCTTTTAAATGCACTAGAGAGCTTTGTTGCTTTTGTATCTGCACCTTCGTAAATACGCGAATACTGCTCGGTGATTCTTATTTTAGGTGGGCTAGCAATAATAATTTTAGGAGATTTTAAAGTACTACCTTGCTGATAATAAATATGTATTGAGTTAATTAAATCATTTAAGCCACCTGCTATTAAACTAGGTGTTAAATTAAAACGTTTTTTAAGATCGTTTGTACCAAGGGCAATAATAATAAAGTCGAGCTCATGCTTATCCAAATAAGGCTTTAGATAACTAACACCATTAAGCATGCCATCAAACGGTGGATTATGCACTAACGTGCGGTTAGGCTGCCCTGCCTCTATTACGTTAAAGCCACACCCTAAGTTTTTATTTAATAACGATGTCCAACGGGTATTTTCATCAAAGCGTTTTCCCGTTACAGGGTTTAAACCCCACGTATTAGAATCACCAAAGCAGAGAATATTTTTTGTCATGTTAATTATTAAAATGGATTGAGTGTATAACCCTGCTGTTGCAGCTGGGCATGTGCTGTCATCGCCGAAAGTGACATTTGCACACCTTCAATTAGTTGTTCTGGTGCTACTTTATAATGCGTAGCCGATTGCCCACACACATAAACCACGGTGTTATTGGCCAACAATTGTTTTATTAAACTTTGATTTTTGTTATCCGCTTTAAAACGTTCTTTATATTCACTATTAGCCAATACATCAATGCTAGCACTACCATGTACCACTAACGCTAATTTAATGTTATCTGGCTTTACACCGTGTGCTACATGCATATTAATAAAACGTGCAAGTGAGTTTATTGAATTGTTCTGCTCACCTTTTTTAGCGCCATCACCAACATCAAAGGCTATTTTGAATACCGTAGAGTCATTTATCTGAACATGCTCCGGGACACTATAAAAGTAACCAAAGTCTTTAATAAGGTTTTCACCCGCTTGCGAAAATGGGCTTATAAGTAAAAGCAATAATAGGTATTTCATAAACAATCCTGTGTTTTAAATAAGTTAACCTATTTATAAAACTAACAGAAGCAAAGAAAAAAGGGCAGCTTATCATGCTGCCGATTGAGTGTTTTTATGATGGTGGTTAATAAACTGCATACCTAAATAGCTAAATGTTCGTTTAAACATTTCTACAAAAATATCAGGCGCTTCAAGCGATGATGCGTTTGATAACAACGAAAAATCTTTATTACGTAAAGCCCGTAACTTCGGCTTCAAGGTTTCGTCATCCATGTAATCTGTGATCCTATCTATAAAAGACTTCATTTGTACCGTAGTGTTATACCAATAAACAGGAGACGCGAACACCCAATGGTCGTACTTTAAAAGCACTTCAAATAGCGCGTAAAAGTCATCATTTTTATAGTTTTTGTCATAACAATACGGCGCAATTTTATAATCATCCAGACAAATTACGCGCACATCATTTTGCTCGGCAAAGCTATTAACATGGGCTGTGGTATTGCCGTTTTTTCGTGCGCTTGAATAAATAATAACAGTATTACGCTCAAGTTTTTGTTGCATTTAGTTAGCTCCTTTTTTAATGTGGTAGAAGCTTAAAACCTCAAGTTATATTGAGGTCAACTGAAGGATTAAAATTATGCCACTAGGACAAAAAAAATTAACCGAAGCTAACCTAACCGTTGGCTATGTAGCAAAAAGAAGTGGTGTAAAAGTATCTACTCTTCACTTTTACGAAACTAAGTTTTTAATTAAGAGCTGGCGAAATAATGGTAATCAGCGACGTTATAAACCTGATGTATTACGCCGTGTAGCTGTAATAAAAGCAGCTCAAGCGATGGGAATTACGCTCGATGAGATTAAAAACACCTTAGCTACCCTACCCGACAACCGCACACCAACAAAACAAGACTGGTCAGCACTTTCAAAACATTGGCAAGCGCAACTTGATGAGCGAATTGCGCATATGCAACGCCTGCGCGACAAAGTAGACGGTTGTATAGGATGTGGTTGCTTATCACTTAAAAGTTGCCCAATTTACAATAAAGATGATCATTTAGGCGAAAATAAAAGCGGCGCTGTGCTTTTAAATACATAGTCTTTGCCTGTGTAAAAAGTTCTCCACTTTTGTATAACAAAAATAAATACCCCTCTTAGGCGTTGGGCCAACAACGCCTTAAATATAAAGGCTAACTACGCCTCATTATTGAGTTATTAAAGAAGGTTTTTTTAGTCCGTTTATTGGTAATACGTTACTTTGCTAACAAAATAGCCTCAGGTACTACAAAAACTCTCTATTCATTAATATAGAGCCATGAAGTTTTTTGTTTAGTTGGATCGCTAGATGATTTAAAAAACAATTTAAAATTTAAGGGAAAGGCTATACTCGAATTGTTTCTTTAATATAGGTATATATGTAAAAAGTATATTCAATGTGGGTAGGAGCATTGCTAACTGGCTAATTTTTAAGTATTCTTGCGTGCCTAAAAAGGAAGCAAAAATTTAAGGAATAAGCTATTGGAACCAACTAATCACACCCCAGAAAACAATACAAAGCCACCTATAGTTACTCAAAAATTCACTCAAGTCCTTAAAACGGTCGATCATAAAGAACTAAAAAGCACTGGTTTTTGGTTAAATCAATTTTTTATGGTTATTTCTACTGTATTTGGTGTTTTTCTGGCGGCTCAAAGCGGTTTAGAACAAGCGCTTAAGTTTGATTCATTTAGTAAAATGGAAGATAATTACTATTTACGTACATCACTTTATGACGAAGTTAATGATAATGCAAACACGGTAGCTGAGTATGCAGAACGCTTAGCGAAGAGCCCTCCAACATCAGAGATGGAGTTTTTTAAACCAACACTTGAGCAGTACATATGGAAAACCATGCAATTTTCTCCTACTACGCTTGAAACACCGAGTGAGTTTTTAACTAGAATACGTCGGTTTTATTCTCGAGCCGATTTTATCATTAATGCCGCAATAAATCGCAAAATGTCTGCTAAGCAAGCCTCTATCGAATTAACAAAAATAACAGACTTAATTAAAACTCAAACACTACCAGCATTAAAAAATAGCGCTAAACAATTAAAAATGGAATTACAGCAGAATGACATTTCTGTTGGTTCGTTAAAGGAACTTGAAAATGCTAACTAAGAACTGCCCTCATTGTAAAGACCATCCATTAGAAGCAACCAATTATCAAGGTGAAGAAATAGATATTTGCCGTGAGTGTGGCGGTTTATGGTTCGAAAAAAATGAAGTAAACAGGATGATTTCAGAGATAAATGACGGTCCTGAAGGAGATAAATTTGAAACTCACTTTGGTGAACCATTAGGAATTTCTGAGCTTGACTGTCCTGATTGTAAAAAAAGTTTAGAACGTTTTCATTTACTTGAAGCTTTTCATACCGAAATTGATGTTTGTAGACACTGCGATGGCACATGGATTGATAAAGATGAGCTTGAAAGTGTAGAAAAAAGCCCTGAAATAAAAGCGAGTTTAGGCGAGCTAAATCAAAAAGTAAGCTGGAAAACCTACCTGTTCCAATTTTTAACGCAAATGCCTGTTGAATATAATATTAAACCACAAAAAACCCCTTGGGTTACTCGCGGCCTTATTGTTTTAAATACATTGATTTTTGCACTTTATTTTTTAAATCCAAGCTCATTTAGCTATGTTATTGATAACTTT
The DNA here is from genome assembly GCF_011378685.1 of Pseudoalteromonas sp. C8. Taxonomy (NCBI): domain Bacteria; kingdom Pseudomonadati; phylum Pseudomonadota; class Gammaproteobacteria; order Alteromonadales; family Pseudoalteromonadaceae; genus Pseudoalteromonas; species Pseudoalteromonas sp. C8. The sequence goes on along the minus strand of NZ_WTKT01000009.1, from coordinate 31,678 downwards.
GCTATGACACCTGCAGATTTAAGCAAAGGTAATGAGCTATGGACTGTATTAACTTGCGTATTTTTACATGGCTCTATAATGCATTTAGTCGGCAATATGTACTTTTTATATATAGTTGGCGATAACCTAGAAGATGTTTTAGGCCATAAACGCTTTTTGTTATGGTATTTAGCCTGTGGACTACTCGCTTCGTTTGCAAGCTACATTGTAAGTCCAATGTCGAATATACCAGGCGTGGGTGCAAGTGGCGCCATAGCCGGTTTATTTGGCATGTACTTAATGTGGTTTAGACACGCAAGCCTTACTTTTATGTTTGTAATTTATCAGAAGAAACTTTCTGCGGTATGGTTTTTTGCTATTTGGTTAGGATTTAACATTTTTGGTGCAGTAACAGGCCCTGATGGCATTGATTATGGTGCGCATATTGGGGGCTTTATAGCTGGACTAATTATTGGTTATATTTTGAAAAGTAAAATATTAGAGCAAAACCCTATAATTCGTTTACTAAACCAAAAAGAAGCACAGTTAAAACGTTAATCGTCATATTAAAGCCACGAATAGATGAACATTAGTGGCTTTATAAAACTTCTCACTAATTTCTATAACTTATACCAATCCGCAATAATACTTAATCATTTTGCGGGGCTAAACGTGTCGCTACCTGCGTTAAAAAATTCTCATTTAGACCAACTAAATAGCGAATTTTTTGCCTAGCTATCAACACGTTTTTCCGCCCTCAAAATAGACCACTTAATTAAGCGAATTGGTATTACAACGCGTATAAACTGTATAAAATTGACCCGTATTTTTTATCGGTATATCGTACGTTCTAGCCTCTTCACTAAGTTCGCATTCAAAGTTATTTAATATATCAGACATCAGTGCTTGCTCTTCGGTGAACTGTATTGTGGTATACCACAAGATTGAATCTTCATCTTTTTTGTTTTCAATATAAATACTCTGTAGCAAAGAGCTATTAAAAAACATGTTTGAAGGCTTTGAACTGCGTATTGTTTTATTATCGAAATAAAAGTAACCATTGTTATCACTTATAGCTTCATCAATATAAGTATCACCGTAAATCAGCTCTCTTGTTACTTTAACGCCCTGTTGGGGTTCACCATTATTTAATAGTCTGCCTTTTACAGGCAACGATAACGTAACGTCTTGTTTATTAAAGAACCCAAACATGTCTGCACATCCTTGCATTGGTATTAATAAAAATAAAATAAGCGTTAAAGTCACGCCAGCCGATCTTGTATTGGTCATAAAAAGTCCTTTTCCTATTTATACTTTAACCTAACAATAAATCTGGAAAATAAATAGCGACAATACTGCATCCTACATTAATTAAAATACATAACCACAACACAATAATAAAACGTCGCTTTTGCGATTTATGACGAAGTAATTGTTGAGCAAGTAATGCTCCCGGCCATCCTCCAAATAATGCAAGTAGCTGCAGTGTACGCTCTGGCGTGCGGTTTACTTTTGTATGTGAAGAACGCTTAGCTTGTCGCTTATCCCACGCGTACATTAAAAAAGTGATAGCACTTAATACACTTATATAACCAGGTACATATATTGGTATATAAACAGGTAAGTATTGCAGCGGGTAAGCTAACCAAATGGCAGCTAAATAAAGCAATGAGAATGTGATTAATATTTTCTTTATCAATTAATTATCACCTATACTGGGCTTATAAGAGCCTAACAACGAGAGCCAAATTATGACATATTTTAAATCGCTATTCTTCGCATTATGTTTATGCACATTTAGTAGCTTTGCTAATGAAAATGCCAGTAACCTTGATAAAGAGCTAGAAGTGTTTAAACCTTACTTAGGAACGTGGCAAGCAGACTTTAAAGTACCAGAAGGCGCTAAAAAAATACAAGATGTTGGCCGTTGGGAACGCGCTTTAAACGGTAAAGCTATTCGTACCATGCACTCGATTAACGAGGGTGAGTATGGCGGTGAGTCGATGATTTTTTATGATAGCAAAAAGAAGTCACTCGTATTTTATTATTTCACTACGGCAGGATTTTACACTAAAGGCACAATAACGGTATTAAGCCCTACTCAGTTTGTAGCCTATGAGGAAGTAACAGGCAGTAAAGAGGGAGTGACTAAGGTTAAATCTACTAGTGATTTAAAAGACGATAAATTTATTGTATCGACCTCTTACCTTAAAAAGGGTGAGTGGACAAAGCCCGAACAACGTATTTATACACACAGTACAAAAACGGTAAAATTTAAATAGCCGCGATTTATAAACACAAAAAAGGCAGCCTAGGCTGCCTTTTGTCATTTATAAAACCGTATTTATTTTACGTATTTTTTAAATGGCGCGTCTACTGGTGTATCAGCAAGGTGATTAGTGTAGTTGCTCATTACTTTTTGAGACAAGCCTACAATAATTTCAAGTAGCTGTTGCTTAGCGTAACCTGCTGCAAAGAATTTTTCGATTTGCTCATCGCTGATCACGCCACGTTCACGTGTCATTGCGAGTGTAGTTTCACGAAGAGTTTCTAGCTTAGGGTTTTCAAGTGGTGTTTTGTTTACAAGTGCATCAACAACACCTTGGTCAACTTTCATTGCCGCTGCAATACCACTGTGTGCAGGAACACAGTAATGACATGCGTGCTCAACGTTAATTGATTGCCATACTACTGTTAGCTCTTCTGCATTGAATGATGTTTTTTGAAAAAGCTCATGCAGTACTTGGTAACCTTTAAGTAATGTTGGTGCTTCAGCCATTACTGCATGTAAGTTAGGAAGCATACCAAATGCTGCTACTGAATCAGCTAGTAACGGTTTTGCTTCTTCTGGTGCGTTTTCTTGAGTGTATAAAGTAAATTCGGCCATGGTTAGCTCCTAATAATTAATAGTTTTAAGTAACTTCGAGACACATAGTATTTGATTTTGAGCGACTGTTCAAGTTAAAATTGAGCAAATGTTCAAATTGATTGAGAATGATATGGCTAATAAGGTTAAATTTGAACGCGATAATGTAGTTCGCGTTGCTAGCCAGCTATTTTGGCAAAAAGGTTTTCATGCAACCTCAACGCGTGACTTACAAGAAGCCGTTAATATGCGCCCCGGTAGTATTTACTCTGCGTTTGGCTCTAAAGAAGGTCTATACTGCGAATCGCTGAAAGATTACACAGTACAAATGAAAACCCAAATAGAGGGGTTTTTATCAAGTGCCGATACAGTACTTGGTGGATTACGTGCGTTTGTTGAAAACGTGGTAATTAAAACAAAAGATTGCAGCCCAAGCGCTATTTGTATGCTGGTTAAAGCAAACAGCGAGTTTGCAGAAAAAGACTCAAACCTATACGAGTTAAGCTTAGATTTAACAGCTCAATTTGAAGCTTATTTAACGCAGTTGTTTACACAAGCAATAAACAAAGGTGAGTTAAGTAATACGTTGACCGCTGTTGAATATGCGCGCTTTTTTCAGGTGCAATTTACAGGTTTACGCGGTTATTTTAATCGTCCTAATGTAGAGCAATTTGCTGAGCCAATGATCAACCAAATGTTTATGTTGATTAAAAAGTTATAAATAGCAGTTATCGCGCATTCTCAACAAGTTATACTTATTTTACTAAATAAAAATGGCCAGTATTAACTGGCCATTTTTTTGTGCTTAAAACTTAATTTATAAGTTACGTTTTAAGCTTATTTAGCTCATTATCTTGCTGGGCAACAAGTGCATTAAGCGCTTCGCTGCTATCCCCTGCTTGTGTAGATAAGTCAGCAAGTTGCGATGCGGCATCAGATATAAGCGTTAAATTACGGTTTATTTCTTCAGTCACTAAGCTTTGTTCTTCAGCAGCGGTGGCAATATGTGTAATTTGATTGGTTATTTCATCAACTTTAACGACAACACTGTGCAGAGCATCAAAAGCTACAGATGTTTCATCAACGGCATTTTGTGCACGTACTACGCCTTTTTCAATAACGGTAGATGCATTACCTACTTCAGATAGTAAACTATCAATTAACTGGCTTATGTCATCTGTTGATGAACGCGTTTTAGAAGCAAGTGCACGTACTTCATCAGCAACAACGGCAAAGCCTCGCCCATGCTCACCTGCGCGCGCAGCTTCAATGGCTGCGTTAAGTGCAAGTAAGTTTGTTTGTTCTGAAATAGTACGAATTACATCTAATATTTGCGTAATGTCTTTACTACGCGAAGCTACTTTTTCAACTGCTTGGTTGGCTTCTTTAATTTCTTCAGACATCGTTTTAACTTGTGTCATCGCTGACGATAAGCTCGACTCACTGCTTACTACCAAGCTATTTATTTCATCGGCTTGTTGGGCTGATTGCTCTGATGCTCTGGCGACCTCGAGTGCTGTTGCGCTCATTTCGTTCATAGCCGTTACCACACTTTCAATTTCTTGAAATTGAGATTGAACATTATGCTTAGTATCAATAGCGATGTGTTGTGCTATTTCGCCTTGCTGTTTAGTTTGCTCAGATACCGCTTTTAGTTCAGAAATTAAATCACGTAGTTTTGCTAAAAATCGATTAAACCCACCAGCTAATGCAATAAGTTCTGCGTGGCTATCAACATGCAATGTATGCGTTAAATCACCCTCAGAACTTGCAAGGTTATCAACCCGCTGTTGAATTTGTTGTAGCGGCGCTATTACACCTGCAATTACTAATTTCATAATAACAAAAGCAACCACAGCAATTATTAAGCCTGTAATTAAAATAATAAACCCGAGTGATGCTGCTGTTTCTTGCATGTTTTTTTCTAGCGCTTCAGGCCCTGCAAGTGCTAGATCTGTAGGTACTTCTATGATTAATGACCACTGAGTGTTTGCTAGTTTTATATCAATTGGATAATTTACTAAATATTCACTATTTGTTTTAAAAATACCGCTTTGCCCTTTAGACTTTTCAATATCATTAAATATAGTAGAACTAACAGCCTCTTTAATTGGGCGCCCTAATTTAGATTTATAATGACTGCTGCCTACAACTAAACCTAAATCACTTAATAAGGTTACTTTAGCTTGACCATTGTAAAGCTGCTTAGAAAGCTGCTCAGTCATTACTTGAAAGGTTGGTAGAGTTAAATCAACGCCTGCTAAACCAATAAACTGGCCTGACTTTAAAATAGGCACGGTTAACGAAGTTAGCATTACCGAATCGCCCGATGGAATTTCGTATAAATACGGTTCCATAATACAAGGCTTAAGTGTGTCTTTTGCGCACAAATACCACTGCGCTTCGCGAATACCAAACTCATTAAGCGTTGTTATGTATTTATCGGCGGCATTCGCTACTTTTTGTTGTTCAATTATGCCTTTTTGATCGCGAGTTATGTATACCTCTAACGTACCAGCACTATCTACTGAATGCTTATACCCTTGTTGATATTGAGAATCTTGCCCATCAAAAGCGTTCGGTTCAAATTGAGAATAAATAGATGATAAGAGAGTGTTTTGTTCTAAAACCGCTTTATTTATACGGACAACTGTATCTCGGTCTAAAGTGTTTTGTTTTGCTGCATCGCCAAGTAGTGCCGCTAATGAATAAGGAACACGGTAAGCTTCATTAATAAAGCCAGCAATTTTTTCACCATATATTGCTGCATTTGCATTCAACTTTTCTTCAACTTCTACAATAATGTACTCTTCTGACTTGCTTGCTAGTTCGGTATTACTTGCAGATAACTGCCACCACAAAATGCTCGAAAGCACTAATACAGTGATAAATATACTTCCGACAGTAAGCCAAAGTAATTTTTTTGCTAGCGATATTTCCCGCATTCATCTCACCTTTAAATTAAAACTACTGATATAGTTTAGTAGATCTAACCAACGAAGCTATGAATATCGTTAAAGAAACTGAATTTAATACAATATGTTGAGTTTTTTAAAGTTTAGCTAAGCGTGCCGTTGTGATTGAGGCCGCAATTAATAAACACACACTCACCCATAAACATGCACTAAGCCCATACACTTGAAAAACCCAGCCAGAGAGCACCGTACCAAGCAAGCGCCCTATTGCATTAGCCATATAGTAAAAACCAACGTCGAGCGACACCCCGTCATTTTTAGCAAAACTTACTATTAAGTAACTGTGCAGTGATGAATTTACGGCAAATACAGCACCAAAAATAAGTAAGCCAATTACAAGCGTAAAATGTACCGCAATATCAAATTGCATCAACAACGCTAAAATACAGGTTACGCCACTTAATAAAGCAACCCACCAATACGCTTTTTTGACTGAGTGTGAATTTGAATCGCTTTGTCCAGTTATGCGTGGAGCTTGCGATTGCACCAGCCCATAAGCAATAACCCACAAAGCCATAAAGCCGCTTACCCACCAGTGATCCCAGTTAAACTGAGCGGCTAAGTAAACCGGTAATGCAACCACAAACCATACATCGCGCGCCGCAAATAAGCATAAACGCGCTGCACTAAGTAAGTTGATTGCCCGCGATTTAGAAAATAATTCTTTAAACTTAGGTTTGTTTTTAGCTTTACCAATATCACCTTTTAAAAAAATTAAACTAATAAACCACGCAACACTAAGTAAAGCAATTAGGCTTATTAGTGCACCTACAAAACCAAATACAGTAAGTAATAAGCCGCCTAAAAAAAAGCCCACCCCTTTTAACGCATTTTTAGAGCCTGTAAGTATGGCAATCCATTTATATAATTGGCTTTGCCCCTCATCGCTTTGTGGTACTAAATGCTTAATGGCGCTTTTGGCACTCATTTTATTTAAGTCTTTAGCTATGCCACTCAATGCTTGCGCTGCCATAACATAGGCAACGGTTAGCCAATCCCCTGGCACGCAAAGCATAGCTAAAGCTACAAGCTGCAGCCCAAGCCCTACATTCATGGTTTTGTTTAACCCTAAATGCGCGCCAAGCCAACCTCCGACTAAATTAGTGATCACACCAAAAATTTCATAAAACAAAAACAACATGGCTATTGCAAATGCACCATAACCTAACTGATGAAAATACAGCACCACCAACATGCGTAGTGCACCGTCGGTTAAAGTAAATGCCCAATAGTTACCAGTAATTATTAAATATTGTTTTATAGAACTCGGTAAGTTAGCCAACTGCGCAAACATAGCGTTAAACCTTTTAAATGAGATTAAACTAAATCACTTTTTGCAACTTTAAGCATTAGCTCAGCAGTACGGTTTGCATAACCCCACTCGTTATCATACCAAGCGTATAATTTAAGTTGAGTGTTGTTAATTACCATAGTAGAAAGGGCATCTATGGTGCAGCTGCGCGGATCTGTTTTGTAATCTATAGATACAAGCGGTCTTTCTTCGTAGCCTAAAATGTCTTTTAGCTCATTATTTGCAGCATCTTTAAACCAAGTGTTTACTTCATCTTGTGTAACACCGCGCTCAAGCTCAAAAACACAATCGGTAATTGACGCGTTAGTAAGAGGTACACGCACAGCATGGCCGTTTAATTTACCTTTAAGCTCAGGAAAAATATGCGTAATAGCCGTTGCACTACCGGTTGTAGTAGGAATTAAACTTGTACCACAAGAACGCGCACGGCGTAAGTCTTTATGAGGGGCATCAATAATAGTTTGGGTATTGGTAATGTCGTGAATAGTGGTCATTGAGCCGTGCTTAATACCCACTTTTTCTTGCAGTACTTTTACAATTGGCGCTAAACAATTAGTTGTGCAAGAAGCTGCTGTAACAATTTTATGCTCACTTGGGTTATAAAGATCATCGTTTACACCCATAACTACATTTAAAATACCGTCTTCTTTTACAGGTGCTGTTACCACAACACGCTTAACACCTTGCGCTAAATATTGATTTAACAGCTCAGTGGTTTTCATTTTACCGCTGGCTTCTATAACTACATCGCAATCTGACCAATCAGTTTCGTTTATGGTTTTGTTGTTGGTAACTGCAATCGTGTGTTTACCCACACTAAAGCTATTATCGTCACTAGAAACCTGTTGTGCTAAACGTCCGTGTACTGAGTCAAACTCAATTAAATGTGCGTGGGTTTTAGCATCGCCCGCTACATCATTTACTTTAATAAACTCTATTTCTGGCCAATCAACTGCTGCACGCAGTGTTAAACGTCCCATACGGCCAAAACCGTTAATACCTACTTTAATAGTCATAATTAAATACCTTTAATAAGTTAATTTATTAGTTAGTTGCAGCAGCTAGTAATACGTTCAGGGCGATTACCCATAACATTTAAGCGCGTTAAATCGTTTTCATAAAATGAAGGGTTAGCAGTCAGGGTTTGCGTTAATACATTTTTAGCCCACTCTGGCAGGGCTTTATTAATACTGTAATAAACCCATTGATTTTGTTTTCGGTCGCTCAATAATCCGCATTGTCTTAACTGCGCTAAATGGCGAGACACTTTAGGCTGGCTTAACTCAAGTGCAGCAACCAGTTCGCATACACATAGCTCTTCTTGATGGTTAATTAATAGCATTGCCTTTAAACGCGTATCGTCTGCTAGGCATTTATAAAATTGGAGTGGGTTGAATTGTTCCATACTGTCCTCACTGTGTTAGTGCACATACAATAAAACAAAAACAGAACATATGGAATAGTGAATATATGATTTTTTACATATTAAAGTGATTTTACCCTAAAACGCAAAAAGCACACTTCAGTAACTGAAGTGTGCTTTTATAACTTTTCTTTATTTAGTTATTAAATAACTGAAAGCTCTATTTCGATGTTGCCACGTGTTGCGTTTGAATACGGGCATACTTGGTGCGCTTTATCTACAAGCTCTTGCGCTGCTGTTTTATCCATATCACCTAGTGATACAGCAAGTTTTACCGCAATCCCAAAACCGCCTTCAATCGCGCCAATAGACACTTGTGAGTTAATATGCGTGTCGCTTGGTAATTCTATTTTTTCGCTACCTGCAACAAATTTAAGTGCGCCAATAAAACATGCTGCATAACCTGCGGCAAATAATTGCTCTGGGTTAGTTCCTTGTCCGTCGTCTCCGCCTAAACCTTTAGGTGTTGATAAATTTACATCTAAACGACCATCATCAGATTTAGCTACGCCTTCACGGCCGCCAGTTGCAGTTGCTTTTGCTGTGTAAGCTACGTTTTGTAATACATTCATAATGAACTCCAAAGTTTAAAAATATCAATCAATTTAGTTTGTGTGCAAAATAATAGAACAAGTAATTAGAGATTGCAAATATTTTGCATGCAAATTAAAATGGCATGTATCGAAATGAAGGATAAAGTTATGTCGTTTGAGCAATTAAAGTTAAAGAATCAGTTATGTCATCGGTTATACATGGCATCTAACAGCATTGCGCGTGCGTATCGCGAGCCTTTAAGCGAACTAAATTTAACTTACCCACAATACGTAGTAATGATGGCCCTGTGGGAGCAAGACGAAATAACAATTGCCGAGCTAAAAGATAAAACCGCGATAGACGGCGGTGCAATGACCCAAATACTCAAAAAAATGAGCGACAAATCATTACTGGCTGTTATTAAAGATGAGCACGACAAACGCAAACGCCTAGTGCAGCTAACCCAGGATGGCCAATCGCTTAAGTTAAAAGCAGCCGATATTCCTAAAAATATTTTATGTAAATTTGATAGTGTAGATGCAACACAAGCACAGCAGTTAATGCAGCTGCTCGATTTAGTAGTAAACGACTTAGCCGATTAGGCTCTTAATTTTTAAACAATAAACGTGTTTTAAAAGGTTTTAAAAATGACCCATATTAAAAAATTACTATTAGCAGCGGCGTGTAGCACGGCTCTTTTAGGTAGCAACGCCGTATCTGCTAATACCGATAATCAAAATGCTGATTTAAAAACAGTAGCCACATTTGATGCGCAGCATCCACCGGGTAACATTGCTATTACTCCATCGGACAGAAAGTTTTTATCTGTGCATGGTTTTTTTGGCCAAAAGCAAAAAATTATGGAGCTTTTAAGCGATGGTACAACTAAGCCCTACCCTAATGAAGAGTGGGCATACGCGTACAATAACGGTAAAGGTTTTTACGATGTTCTTGGTATAAACGTATCAAGCGATGGAGTTTTATGGATGCTCGACACCTCAGGACCCGATCACGCTGGGCGCTTAGTAGGCTGGGATACAAACAAAGAGCAACTGCACAAAATCATTTATCTGGCTAAACCAACCATTACCGACACCTCGTTTTTAAACGATTTAGTCATCGATAATAAGCATGGCGTTGTATACATTGCCGATACAGCCCAAGGCAGCCAAGCCGCTATTATTACGGTAAACCTTAAAACAGGTGTCGCACGCAGAGTATTACAAGACAGTCATTACACCACTGCCGAAAATATCGATATGGTTATTGATGGGCGCACAATGAGCCTTGGCGGACAACCTGCCCGCTTAGGTGTTAACCCTATTACGCTTGACCCTAACGAAGACTGGCTTTACTTTGGATCTATGTCGGGCACGTCGGTTTACCGCATTGCCACCAGCGCTATAAATAACGAGAGCCTTTCGGCTAAAGCGCTTGAAGACAAAGTTACGCGTTACGGCACTAAGCCAATTTCAGACGGTATTATTGTTGATGGCGGCGGTAACGTATATGTAACCGACATAACCAATGGCGCAATTGGCGTAGTTAAACCCACTGGCGACTACGAAGTATTATTTAAAGACGAACGTTTGAGCTGGCCTGATGGTTTTAGTTACGGAGCCGATCATAAAATATACTTTACCGTTGACGATTTACATAATTCTCCAGTGCTTAATAATGGCAAAAATCAAAGCCACGGCAAGTTTAAAGTAATGTCGTTCGAGCCTTTAGTAAAAGGAAAAGTAGGCCGTTAATTTACTTTTTAAGTGACTACATTTTTAAAAAGCCTTGCACATTTAAGTGACCCAATAGTTGCAGGGCTTTTTGCTAAAAACACACCACACTGGTGCATCTTTTAGTAATACTTCACCTCTTTGGTGCTAATCCTTAAGTATGTATTTACACTTAAATACTAAATACCTGATTTTTATTCATAAAATATTCAAGTTAATGTTGGCATACTTCTTCCTATAAACTGATGTGTTCAGTGAAAATACTAAGGAAAAACCATGTTCAATTTATACCATACCCTTTATCTTTTATGGCGTTTAGATATTAGCGTTTGGCAAGTTAATGATCCAACAAATACCCATACAACCGCTGATAAAGAGCGCGCCTATGTTAAGTAACATCGTATTGTGTAAAGGCTTGGCATAAAGCTTAAATGTATAAACCTACTTTATGCTAAGCTTTTGCACACTATGAAATTTATGAATAAACCTTATTTAATTACTTATTAGCCACCTGATATAAAAACAAAGCTCCCTGCAAAAAATCACACATATAAAAACATCAAAAAATTAGTAAAAACACTGCGTTTATAACTTTGCAAGCAACCCTATTGCGTTGTATTGTTGCACCCTATTGAAAATTTTTAGTTGGAACGTGTATGCACGCTTTGGAAGTTAATTTTGATGGCTTAGTTGGCCCTACTCACAACTACGCTGGTTTATCGTATGGTAATGTTGCCTCGTTAAATAACGCAGCAAGCTTTTCAAATCCTCAAGAGGCCGTGCTTCAAGGCCTTGAAAAAATGAAAGCCATGCACGACAAAGACCTAACTCAAGGTGTATTTGCACCTCATGCGCGCCCCGACTTAAACGTACTGCGCCGCTTAGGCTTTACCGGTAATGATGCACAAGTAATTCATAAAGCATTTAAAGCAGATCCTATTTTATTACGCGCGTGTTATTCAGCGTCTGCAATGTGGACAGCCAATGCCGCTACGGTATCGCCATCTCCTGATACAACCGACGGCAAAGTACATTTTACTTCAGCTAATTTAAATAATAAGTTTCATCGTTCATTAGAGCCTGCAACCACTACACGCTTATTAAAGGCTATGTTTAACAACGACAAATACTTTGCGCATCATACCCATTTACCCGACCAAGGCTTTTTTGGCGACGAAGGCGCAGCAAACCATACTCGTTTTTGTGACAGCCACGGCGAGCAAGGCCTTGAAATGTTTGTATTTGGTGCCAGCGCGTTTAACAGCCAATTACCAAAACCAGCTAAGTTTCCTGCAAGGCAAACACTCGAAGCCTCAGAAGCAATTTGTCGCTTACATAACTTAAAAGATTCAAGCCAAATTTTACTACAGCAAAATCCAGACGTAATAGACCAAGGCGTGTTTCATAACGATGTAATTGCAGTAGGTAACGCCAATGTATTACTGTGCCACCAGCAAGCATTTTTAAACCAAGCTTTGGCACTGCAAGATATTCGCGAAGCGTATGTGGGCAATAAAGAATTTTATATTATTGAAGTACCTACCGATAAAGTAAGCATTACCGACGCTGTAAGTAGCTATTTATTTAACAGCCAGCTAGTGAGCCTTGATGATGGTTCAATGCTGTTAGTTGCACCACAAGAGTGTAAACGCAACAGCGCAGTTAACGCCTACATTGAAGAAATGATTATGGCTGATAACCCAGTAAACCAAGTACAGTTTTTTGATTTACGCCAAAGTATGCAAAATGGCGGCGGCCCTGCTTGCTTGCGTTTACGTGTAGCCCTTAACGAGCAAGAACTTGCTGCAGTAAACCCAGAGGTTATTTTAACTGATACTAAATACACACAGCTGTGTGACTGGGCAAAACGTAACTACCGCGACAAATTAGGCGCAAGTGACTTTGCAGACTCAGCCCTATTGACTGAAAGCTACCAAGCACTTGATGAGCTAACGCAGCTACTTAATTTAGGCTCAGTGTACGACTTTCAATTAGAAGGTTAATACCTCAGCCTACACAAAGGCTAATACAAAAATAGCGAGCCAAGGCTCGCTATTTTTATTTGTGCTTATGCTACTAGAATTTAAACGTCTTTATTATACCAATTCGCTTAATTAAGTGATCTATTTTGAGGCAGGAAAAACGTGTTGATAACTAGGCAAAAAATTCGCTATTTAGTTGTTCTCGGCAATTGCTCCTGCATTGCTCTACCTTCTGCATCCATGCAGTCGTAAATGAGAATTTTTTAACGCAGGTAGCGACACGTTTAGCCCCGCAAAATGATTAAGTATTATTGCGGATTGGTATTAACCGTTATTGCCGACGCCATAGACTCAGATATATGCAGCGTACGCTGCGGGAACGGAATACTCAGCCCAGCACCTTCAATTGCTTCTTTAACGCGTTTGTTTAAATCCCACACAGTTTGCCAATAATCACCATTAACAGCCCACGCACGTAATTGAATGTTCACTGCGCTTTCGCCTATTGATGTCACCATTACTTTAGGTGCAGGCTCTGCGAGTAATCGGCTCTCTGATGCGGCTAATTCTTTAAGTACATTTAAGCCAACGTCAATAGAGTCGGCATACGAAATACCCACCACTATATCCATTCGTCTTTTGCCATTACGGGTAAAGTTTTTAATATTGCCACCCCACACTTTGCCGTTAGGCGATGCTATATAAAGGCCGTCGGTGGTTTTAAAAATAGTGGTAAATAGATTTATTTCACTCACAGTACCAAGCGTGCCACTGGCATCAACAAAATCGCCTATTTTAAAAGGTCTGAGTATTAGCAGCATAATACCCGCAGCAATATTGCTCAGCGTATTTTTAAGCGCTAAACCAATCGCTAAACCAGCAGCACCCATTAGCGCAATTAAGCTTGCCGTATTAACGCCAAAAATATCTAAAATAAATAGACCGCCAATTATATAAACTAAATAACCAGCAATACTCGATAAAAGAGGAAGCAGCGTACTATCCACTCTTTTTAACGGGGATTTAGAGTTTTTAATCGCTTTTTTAACCGAGCGTGCAATTAAGGCACTCGCAACTAAAATCACCAACGCTAAAATCACCTTGTAACCTAAAGTGATGATTGTTTCTGAATGGCTTTGCCAAAACGCTAAGAGTTTATCTTTCATGTTTGTTCCGATAAATGTGGCTGAAACTCAGCAAAATAATGGTTAAATCTAATAAAAACCGACTTCAAAAGAAGTGGCGCGAGTATATAGTAAAAAACGATTAAATCGATGAAATTAAAAACTTTTAAAACAGCATGTTAAAGTTCTAACTTCTCATATTTTTAATTCAATTTAGGTTAAGGGTTAAATACATACACTTAACAAATCAAATAAGAGGAAACAACCATGAACTTTAAATCAACAATATTAAGTAGCGCTATTATTTTTGCCTTAGCAGGCTGCGGCTCATCAAATGACGATGCTGAAACAACCCCACCGCAAACAAGTGATAAAACCACTTTTAGCTTAGGTATTTCCGACGCTCCAGTCACTGGTTTAAAACAAGTTAACGTTGTATTTGATTCAATAACAATTAAAGCCCAAGAAGGTGAAGAAGTTAGCTTTGAAACTCGCTCTAAAAACGATTCCACCTTAGCGCAAATGGTCAATTTACTAGACTATACGGGCGACGATATTTTTCAATTACTTGACGATCAAGAAGTACCTGCAGGTGATTATTCGTGGATCCGCGCGCAAGTAATAAACGGCGACACAAACAACCTTAGCTTAACATCTCACGTAGTTTATGAAGACGGCAGCATTGCACCGCTTATCGTAAAAAGAAAAGGTAATGATGGCGTGGGCGAAATTCAGCTAGATGGCTTTACACTCAATCAAACCGACAACGAGTTTGTATTAGAGTTTGATTTAAAAAAATCATTGGTTGATCCACAAAATAATAACGAAGTATTTTTAAAACCTCGCGGTGTGCGTTTACAAAACCTCTCTGAATCACAAGATATTGAAGGCACTGTAAGCCAAACACTTATAAACAATTGCGAGACTGATAACATTGATCTTGCTGCTGATGATTCATCATTTGGCCATGCTGTTTACCTTTACTCTGCGCAAGCACAAACCCCAACAGATATTCATGAAATAGATGACCAAACGCCTGATAACGCTCCGTTAGCTACTGCCAATGTTGTATTTGATGCAGACGATAATGAATACGAATTTGAACTCGCATTCATAACACCAGGCGACTATCAACTTGCTTATACATGTAGCGCACACATAGACGATGCAGAGCAAATAGATGCTGATTTTAATATTTATCAACTAAAACAAATTAGCCTAACGCAAGCTGACGATTTATCAGTCAATTTTGACATAGCGCAATAACTGCATGGCGCACATTGAGCTGCGCCTTTATTCATTTGTTAATAAGGAAAAAACCATGGCAAAAGAGAAAATAGTACTCATAACCGGCGCTTCTAGTGGCATTGGTGAAGCAACGGCAAAAACCTTAGTAAACAACGGTCATAAAGTTATATTAACCGCCCGTAGAGAAGAGCAACTTAACCAACTTGTTGCCGAGCTAGGATCAGATAACGCACTGAGCGTAGCCGCAGATGCAACCGACTTTACCGCGCTTGAAAACGTAGTTACCAAAGGCATTGAAAAGTTTGGCCGATTAGATGTAGCCTTTGCTAACGCGGGTATGGGTGTTTCAACCGCTGGCACCGAAAAAGGTGATCCCGATGAGTGGTCAACTATGATCGACATAAACATTAAAGCCCTACTGTGGACTGCAAAATTAACCCTGCCGCATTTACGCCAAAATAAAGGTCACTTTATATTAACCAGCTCAGCTGCTGGTCGTAAGCCATTAGGAGGCTCTATTTACGGGGCAACTAAATGGTTTGCTTATGGCTTTGGACAAAACTTAGCTGAGGAAATGAGCGATTGGAACGGCCGCTGCACAACCATAGCACCAGGTATGGTAAACACCCCGTTTTTTGATGAAGCAAAACCCGACAAACTCGACCCGCAAGATGTAGCCGACGCGGTATTGTTTGCTATTGAAGCAAACCAGCGCAACAGCGTACGCGAGATTTATTTAATGCCGACTAATTAACGTTGATTGGTTGAGTTCGGGCTGTCAGGTTTAATGCTAATGGTGTTAAACCTGATGGTTATTAGTACTTAGTTTGGGTTAGGTGTTAGTAGGTAAGAATGAATTAAAGGTATTACGCATTTAAAGTCTTATTAATTGCCAATGCTGCCCTTAAACCATATGTAAGCAAAATATAAGACAACGGCAATATATCCAAAAGAAATAATTAGGTTTACTTTCCAAAGGTTTAGCCAAAAATTGCCTCTGAAATAAGTGCGTTCTCTTACTTCATGGTTGAACAATGCTACTGAAGAGGGCACTAATATTAACGCAGACCAACCAAGTATAGGTAACACCATAAACATAATGCCTATGCCTGTACCTCCTGCTGAAGCGTCGGATGCTTCACCATCAATTGGGGCTAGCATCACGTAGCCTAAAATAAACCCAACAATCGCAAGTATAAAACCTAAAAGCTGAAATGTTCTCATTATTATCCTTGGCAACTAACGAGACTGTAAAATAACTCCAACAGCCAAATTCAATTAAAAAATGAGCTCCTTTAATTAACCCTAAGCGTTTTTAAAGCATTACAAGATTTAGGTTGGGTGTCACTGTAATTCACGCTGGAGCAAAACTAACTGTTTTTTGTCCTTATTGGATCGTCTTGTTAGCACTATTTTAACGACTTTGCCAAAGAACTATATACTAGATCTACAAAAGTTGTTCCGTGCCATTCATCGTCAAGCGATGGATTTACTGTATCAGGTGCTCCACCAATTAGATCACGCATAATACGGTAATCATTACTACGCTGCGCAAGTATTTGCATTTTCTCTTGGTGCTCAGGAGGAAGCATTTTATTTTTATACCATGTACGAAAAACATGTTTAAAAAGAGGTTCATTACAAGAAAACCATTCGCCTTGTCTTCTTAGATGAGAAAACTTTTGGTGTAATTCAGCCTCTCTAGCAGAGCCTCCTGGTTCTAATGCGCCAATAATTAATTGGCCATACGTACCAGTTTGTAAATTTTGTAAACGCTGGAGTACATTTTTAGATCTACCAATCTTTATAAATAGCCCATGTAAAGGGTGTGCATTTTTAGGTGGTCCAGCCCAAGAGTCTGGTACCTGAATAATATAATAAACGCTATCGATAGTCCCAAAAGAAACTTTATTCGCCCACTCACACCAAGGTGTAACCCATTCATCTGCTTTTTTAAAAGTAGAAAAGTATTCGGTTGTGAAATAGTGTTCACCATTTTCAAGGTGTATATCTGCTACAAACTCACCGTTTTCGCATTCTCGAATACTCTCAACTTTCAATAGAACCTCTGATAGTGCTAACGCCCACTTAAGCGGACAAAAATAGTTGGTTAAAATGTGAAGCGAAGCGGAACCTAACCAACTGTTTTTGTTCCGTTTGAAGTGCTTGTTATGTGGCAGTGTACTGTAAATTTTATTAAGCTTTAAAAGCTATAAATACACCAACAACACAAATAAGTTGAATGAAGTACACCGCTTGTAATACTTTCCCATTTTTAGCCGCTACAACAAAACCTGTAGAGTCAGAAGTTTTAGGCTTATAGGTAATAAAAAACAATAAATTTTTAAAACCACCAAAAGGGTTTATCCAAGAATTTTTACTTGGGTTCTCTATTTCTGAGTCTGAATGTTTTTGCATGTTATCAATGCAACTATTTTCCAAATAATTAAACAGAAATGAGCTTACGAATATCCATACCCAGATTATCAACCCTATAATTAGTTCAAATTGACTCAATGCTGACTCCATGCCACATAACGCTTAATATAACTGGAAAATACGAGCGCTTTACAGCGAGTAGTTTCCCAGTTGATGTTTTTGTTATACGCACATATTACGCTAATGTTTGGGAACATAGGTTTTACCCCACTTATTAGCCGCTGCCAAAGCAAAACCAAAATAGACAATACTAAAAACACCATTGAAAAATTCAAAATTTACTTCGTTGTTTACAGATTCAAAAGCGGCACTAAAAAGAGATATGAAAAATCCAAGTACAGCACTAAACCAAATGAATCTAATTATCACACCATAAACTTTCTCACTCAAAATCCCACTGTGTTCCTGAAAGCTCAGGAAAAAACTGGTTATTTTATGACAAATATAAACCATCAATAACGTTAGCGGCGGTACTAAAATAGCTTCTACAACTTCATGAAATATTAGGCCAATTAACATAGCTAACGAACACCACACTAAAGGAATTTTAAAACCCAATATCTCAGTGTAATTTAAGTATTTTGGTTTAACAGCTTCGTTATTCAACTACATGTCCTTTGTGCGTATAACGCCCATTTAAGAGGCAAAATATAGTTGGCTAAAATAGGTGAACGGAGTGAACAAAAAGCCAACTATATTTTGTCCTGCTTGAAATTCTTGTTATGTTTCAGTTACTCAGGGCTTAATATACATTTTTATACTTAGAAACCCAAGTTTCCAGCCTTCGATAAAGCCAACTTTTGGGGTGATTTGATGGTTTACTACAAAGCCAGTTAGAACTAAAAAAGAAATAAAAACTATTCCATAGACCAACTCGAATGTATCTCCATTTACGATAGTTTCAGGTAGCAACGCCATTAAAGCAAAACTTGCTAGAAGGAATAAAACGACGTTAATAATACTAAAGAATATATATTTAAATATAAAACCAAACATATTTATTTGCACCTTCCATGATTGAAACATAACAATTTAGTCTACGACATTTGTCGTTTTACAAACCGACAAATGTCTTTATATTACAATAATTTTATCCTAGCTATAAAATAAACAACTGTAAACAGTTAGTTAGCTTCGCCTTACCTTTTCTAAATACAGCAAAAAAACAAAATGGTGGAGGTCAGTAATATCAGACAAATCGTCGTTTAGTTATACAGCTTGATTATTAGTTAAAAGGTTATATTTTAAATATCTGTGTTTAAACCAATAACGTGTACACCTCATAACCCTTAAACCTGTAACTCGTTATTGCTTATAAAATTAGTTAAAAATCACAATCCACTTTTATTGAATCCTGTGTATTTTTACTTCATATTAAATACTCTTATTTCTCACTTACATACCTAGAGTGTTGCATGAATGGGTTATGGATCTTAAACCGCGTTAACACCCTACAATGAATTGACGTATTTAATAGCCTTAAAACGAAGAGGCTCAGCAGTTTTAAAATTTGCAATTAATAGCTGACTTTACTAGTTATCCACCTCATAGCGTGTTGTTATATTTATTAAAACGGTAACTCCTCACCATTAAAACTATAAAGTTTTCCCGTATTATCAATAGATAAATTCAGAATAACGTTCATAACTCCAAGAGCCGAATCTACAACATTTTCACTTGCTGTAGAGCCCCCCATATCGGTTTGAACCCAACCGGGGTGAACAGCTACCACAGCCACATTATCATTAACAAGTTCTTGTGATAAGTTCACTACTAGCATATTGGCAGCGGCTTTAGACATTCGATAACCATACCAATCCACACTTTGTTCTAGCGACAAAGATCCCATAGCAGAAGAAATAACGGCTATCTTACATAAGCGTTTTTTATTTATTAAAGGTAAAAAGCAATGAGTTAAATATAGTGGTCCAAGTGAATTCACCTTAAAAGACATTTCAGCATTAGCATAATTAATAGTATGGATACTTGTGTTTTCTCTATCCAAATATCCCGCATTATTTACTATTAAATCTAATTTAATATTTTCCTCATTAAGTTTACTTGCCAACGTCTTAATTTTTTCAGGGCAAGTGATATCCATTAATTCAATAGACAATTTATTTGGAAACTTACCTTTCAATGAAGTGAGATCAACCGCCGTTTCTAGATTTCTACAGGTAGCAATTACTGCCCATCCATTTATAAGGTATTGTCTGGCTAATTCGAAACCTATTCCCCTATTAGCACCCGTTATTAATACAACTAAGTTACTCATTGTTTATACCTATGAATCTTACAATTTAGTCTACGACATTTGTCACCTAAAAAACGATAAATGTCCTTATATTACAATGGTTTTACCCTAGCTATAAAATAAGTATTTGTAAACAGTTAGTTCAGTCTCATCTTTTCTAAATGTAGCAAAAATCCAAAATGGTGGAGGTCAGTAATATCGGGGAAATTGCTATTTAGTTATACAGGTTGATTATTATTCAAGAGGTTATATTTTAAATATCTGTGTTTAAACCAATAACGCATTCCCCCTTAAACTTGTAACTCGTTATTACTTATAAAATTAGTTAAAAATCACAATCTACCCCTATTGAATCCTCTGTATTTTTACTTCATATTAAATACTCTTATTTCTCACTTATTATGCTGTTATGTCATTTTTAAAATTTAGCCATGCACTTATCCTCACACTCGCTAGTACCTTACCGCTTACAAGCCATGCTGCGCTTGATAAAAATGAGCGTGAAATAGTAAAACAGGTCGATAAAAACACTCCTCACGCACTTAAAGAAATAGAGCAAGCCGTAAACATTAATAGCGGTTCGCTTAATATTGAAGGTGTAAAAAAAGTAGGTGCGCTGACAAGTGAGCAGCTTAAAGCCATTGGTTTTAAAGTAGAATGGCTGGATGGCAGTGCGTTTAACCGCGCAGGGCATGTATTAGCAACCCATGAGAGTAATGATCCCGATGCAATAAAAATACTGATGATCGGCCATCTAGATACGGTATTTGCCAAAAACGATAACTTTACTACCTACAAACAACTTGATGCCGATACAGCCAGTGGCCCAGGCGTTGCCGATATGAAAGGCGGTAACACGATAATAATTACCGCACTTAAAAGCTTACAAGCCCTTAATTTACTCGAAAATGTAAGCATAAAAGTATTACTGACTGGCGATGAAGAAAGCAGCGGTCGCCCGCTTAGCTTATCTAAACAAGCTATTGTTGATGCAGCAATTTGGGCTGACGTAGCGCTTGGCTATGAAAATGGCGATAACAACATAAAAACAGCTATGGCGGCGCGCCGTGGTTATACCGGTTGGACGCTAAATGTAACGGCAAATGCAGCGCATTCGTCACAAATATTTAGCGAAAGCGTTGGTTATGGCGCTATTTACGAAGCATCACGCATTTTAAATGATTTTAGAGAGCAACTTGCCACGCAACCTAATTTAACATTTAACCCAGGGCTTATTGTAGGTGGTACAAATGCCGACTACGTCAGTGCTAATTCGTCAGCAACGGCGTTTGGTAAAAGTAATGTAATAGCACAAACCGTGCATGTAGCAGGTGATTTACGCGCACTATCGCCAAAGCAATTCGAAAACGCAAAAAGATCAATGCAACTCATTGCTAGCAACAGTTTAAATGGCAGTAAAGCAGAGCTTATTTTTGAAGACGGTTACCCGCCAATGGCATTAACTGATGGCAATAAAAAGCTATTAGAATTATACAGCGACGTAAGCCACGATTTAGGCTTCAACAAAGTAGTAGCCGCCAATCCACGCAATGCAGGTGCGGCTGATATTTCGTTTGCGGCAAACCATGTTGATATGGCACTTGATGGTTTAGGTTTGATGGGCAGCGGCGCGCACACTAAAAACGAAACAGCCGATTTAACCAGCCTTGATAAAAACATTAAAAAAACTGCATTACTCATTTATAGATTAGGAAAACTGTAATAGTAAATGTATTTTAAAGATGAGCGTAGGCCAAATAATAACAGTCCTACGCTTGTACTTACTTTTAAGACATTATTTTAAACAATAATTCTCGCACTGTGGCCGGTTCAAACGGTTTATCACAAATAGCATCAACTCCCGCTTGAGCTATATTTGCTAGGTGCGTTTCGTTTGCCTCTGAGCTCACCATTAAAATAGGAATATGTGAGTAACTATTTGAGCTTCTAACGGTTTCTGTTAGTTCTCGTCCGTCCATTTCTGGCATATTGTAGTCGGTTACAATTAAGTCAAACGATTGGTTATTTAAGTGCTCAATAGCTTCTTTACCGTTTTCAGCTTCTACCGGTGCTGGTATTCCCATACCCGCAAGTACGCGTATTATGTGTTTACGCGCAAAGCGGCTGTCGTCTACCACTAAAACTCGCAGCAGCGTTACGTCAAAATGATCAAGTTCGACTTCTTCTTCGCTTATAATATCGAGGGTTGCTTTGAGTGCGCGGGTAATGGCTTTTGCGCTAAAAGGCTTAGGCAAAATAGCTAGGACACCCGATTGACGTAATTGCTCAAGGTATTTTTTATTACGCTCGCTCGATATAAGCATAAAAGGTTGATGCTCGGTGATAGGGTTTGATCTTATTTCTTGCAATAGTGAGTCGGCTGTCCCGTCAGATAAATACATAGAGCTTATAACTAGATCAGGGTGATAACTTGCTAATAAGCTAAGCGCTTGTGTTTGTGTAGATGCAGTTTCAACTTGTTTTACACCACTTTCTAAAAGCGATTTTATTATTATTTTTTGCTGAACCTCTGAAGGCTCTACAAGTAAAATGGACAAGTTTGCTATTGCAGTTAAGTCGCTCATTCAGATCTCTTTAGTATTGTTATAATCAG
Source organism: Pseudoalteromonas sp. C8 (assembly GCF_011378685.1). NCBI lineage: Bacteria > Pseudomonadati > Pseudomonadota > Gammaproteobacteria > Alteromonadales > Pseudoalteromonadaceae > Pseudoalteromonas > Pseudoalteromonas sp. C8. The sequence goes on along the minus strand of NZ_WTKT01000009.1, from coordinate 9,195 downwards.
GATAATAATAACATTTTTGACTCGTTAATATTATATAAAGAGATTGTAATATTTAAGAAAACATTATCAACCCCTTTAAAATATAGCACTTATTAATTAGATTGAATGTAATCTAATGCATTCATTTTTTTATATGTGACGTTAGCGTGCAAAATATGTGCAGGTTCAGGGTCAACCACTTCAACAGGAATGTCGTAATTTCGGGCTATTTCAATTGCCATTTGCGTAATATTAACGCTAAACGAGGTGCCCATAAATACAATTTTATCGGCGTTGAGCATACGCTGTTGTGCTTGTGTTATTCTGTAAAGCTCGGTGTAGTATTCGTCAAATAATAAAACAAAGGGCTTAAATGAATGGTTTAGCTCAGGCGTTTGGTGTTGAATATTAAATAGCTCAAAAAGAGACTCTTGCAGGCGGCTTTCGTCTACGCTTTCCCACGGGGTGGCAAGTGGCGTGACTGGCTCACCTTGCTCATGAAATAAGGTCATTTGATCAAGCCTGCCGTGTATCGCTATGTAATTTTTGTTACCCGCTTTGCCATCAAGCCCATCTATGTTTTGAGTAATTAGGTTTTTATCACTTAGCCAATGGTGTACGTCGTTTGCGCCATGGTTACGATACGTTGCAAAGCGATGGTAATACCATGCTAAAAATTCTTTAGGGGCATTTTGGTACATTGCGCGCGTTGCCATTTCCATAGGCGTATAATTTTTACTGCCAATGGTCCAATAACCATCCTCCCCTCTAAAGGTGGGAATACCACTGGCAGCGCTGACTCCCGCTCCGGTAATGTAAAGGGTATTCACTTTGGCGCCTCGTAACCGAGTACTTTAGCGCTTACTTGCTGACTGTTATCAATGCCGCCAATTCGATATAAAACCCCACTGTGCTCAAGTAAACCACGATGATCCATGCTCTTTATTTCAACTGGGGATAAAATCTGCCATTCGTTTTTTTCGATACTAAAGCGCCAAACATGGTCACTTGCAGGTGCAGGTTTGCCGTCGTAGCCTATTGCGCTGTAGTTATATGGGTTATTAGAGCCTGCCATCATATAAATATTGCCGTTATAGCTGGTAGCTGCCATTCGATAGTGAGCGCTGCCTGTTGGATGTGGCAACGTACGCCAATCTATTTTTTGTGGGTTAGTTGAATCTATTGTGCCTTTTAAGCACTGTGCTACACCTGCAAACGAGCGACGCGAATCAGGATTAGCTTGTGTTTTAACGCCATCACAAATAACAATGGTATTATCGCTAATTGCAGCAGCTTGCCCAAATACGGGCTCACCTAAAAATGGCGAGGCTTGTTGCCATGTATTATTTTGCGTGTCGTACACTTGCACTAAGTTTACGTTGCCATCGTTATGCCAACCGCTAATTAGATAAATGTAACGCGCTTTGTAGCTCAGCGCGACGCTATCGTCTACGGGTACTGGCATACTCGCAAGATGAGTGTAGGTATCTTTTATTACGTCGTACCTATATACGTCGGGGCTTGAAACTTCAGTATGATCCTCTGCTACCGTATAGCCGCCAAACACATAAGCGTACTCGCCTAAGCCGACTGCGGTGCTTGCTAAGCGCCCTTTTAATGGCAAGCTTGAAGGCACACCAGTTTTAGTTTGCCACTGTGAATCGCCAACTTTAAGCGCCCACACTTTATTATGCACTGACGAGTATTGTTTATCGCGCCCCAGCCCCATAAAGCTTAAAAAGTAAGGCTGATTTTTAACAATAACTTTAGCCACAGCATTATTTGCAACAGGCTCTGGTAAAGCGGGAAGGCTTGCTAACGCAAGAGAAAAAAGAAGGCTCATAAGGCAAATAATTTAATAAGAATTAATACGCTCAGATTAAATTATTTTAGCCTTATGAGCCAGTATTGTTATATCTAAATAATCAAACGCTTTTGATTAGTAACCATATTAGTAGGCAATACTAATATGCTGATTTAAGTACGCTGCATTTTGCGCTTCATCAACCATTGCGCTTGCATAATCAGTGACCAATATATTGCTTTCGCCTGCATCATTAGTAAAAAATGTATTACTGCCGATACGGTAATTGTCTTCATTATCACCCAGACATAACTTGTGCAGTTTATTTATCAAGGAACTACCTACAAACTGCTGTAAGAGCATTTATAGATTTTTTAGCGCAGCACTGGAAACCGATATTAAAAAATATGTCAGCAAGTAAGGCATTGTAGTCAAGGGCGCTGCGACAATTGTTTAACCTAAGATGATAGTTCAGCTTAGTTATTGAGGTAAATAGGTTACGTTATCTAAGCCTCGTTGTTTATTTTTGTACATAGCTTCATCAGCATACTTTATGAGTTCGTGATCTGTTTGGCCGTGCTCGGGGTAATTTGCAATTCCTATACTGGGTGAAATATTTAGTAGTACGTCATCTAACTTAAAGACGGCTTTAAACTCAGTGAGGACTTTATTTTTGATTCTGACGGTTTCGTGGCTAGAACTTAAGTTATCTAAAATAATTAAAAATTCGTCTCCGCCTAAACGCCCTACTGTGTCGTAATGCCTTACTGACGCTGAAAGCCTTTTTGCTATAGCGCATAAAAGCTTATCGCCAATTTCATGTCCGTGAGTATCGTTTACTGCTTTAAAGCCATTTATGTCTATAAACAGTAAAGAAAAAAACGTGTTGTCTCTGGTTGCACTAATAATTACTTTTTCTAATCGATTCATCAATAATGATCGATTTGGTAGGCCAGTTAACACATCGTGCCGTGCCATATAATGGAGTTGATCTTCCATTACTTTACGTTCAGTTATATCGTGCGCGACAGCGATTCTTACTTGATGTTGCTCTGACCAACGAACAGACCATAATATATGAACTACCTGACCATCTTTTCTCATCCAACGGTTTTCAAAGCGAGGGTTCACCATTTCGCCAGACAACAGTGAAGTTACGGCATTATGCGTTTTATAATGATCACCTTCGTAAACATAGTTAATCATTTTTTTGCCTACAACTTCGTCGGCCGTATAACCAAAAATTTGCTCAAATGCTGCGCTTACAAAAACAAATGTGCCTTGTTTATCTACCACGCATACCGCATCAAGCATTAAATCGAGTACTTCTTCTACATTAATTAATTCATTTTTTTTCATACTTTGGTGCCTTCAAAGCAAAACCAAGCGAATTTAAGTATTCTATATACCTTTAATAAAAGCAAAGGTAATTGAAACTACAATAATAGTTAATACAAAGTTAGATTAATCGTGCACGTATAATTAATATCGCCCTTGTAAAAGCATAAAATGCAAAGTTAAATAATCAATAAGCGTAAAATACTTTGAAGTCCTTCAAAAATAGACTAAATTTTAAATAGTATATAATCATATAACTCTCAGTAACTTCTATTTTTTGACTCTTTAATAAATGTAATTGTATAAAATGTATCTACTTTATTTTTTAAATTTTACTGTTTTATTGGCCTAAGTTAAATTTTTTAACTACTACAAAATTAGTTGCTTTGATTTAATCGCATTTATACTTTTACGCTGTTAATGTATGTTAATATTGTGTGATATCACATGTATTACAAAAACAGTCATTGTTTTTGATTTTTTGATTGCGCAGGAGACTTTTGGGTGAAAATATCACAACGTTTATTTTGGCCATTACTTTTTGTGTGCCCTCTTGTAACGGCTGAGCCGTTTGAAGATGAAGACCTCGATCTTGATGCTTTAATGGGTATGGATGTGCAAGCGACTTCTGCGATGAAAAGAGCACAATCAGCATTTGATACCGCTTCATCTATTTATGTATTAAGTAAAGAACAAATTACTAAATCTGGTGCTACATCAGTACCTGAAGCACTAAAAATGGTGCCGGGTTTAATTGTCCGTCAGCTCGATAACAATCAATGGGCTATTTCCTCAAGAGGCATTGCCTCTCGCTTTTCAAGCAAATTATTGGTTATGATTGACGGACAAAGCTTATATACCCCAAAGTTTGCCGCTGTTTATTGGGAAACACTCAACGTTCCTTTGTACGATATTGAACGTATTGAAGTTATACGCGGACAAGGCGGATTACTTTGGGGAAGTAACGCAAATAATGGCGTTATTAATATCATTACTAAAAATAGTATTGATACTCGCGGTGGATACGCAAGTGTAACAACTGGTAATCAAATAAATGTTGATGCTAATCTTCGCTACGGTGGTGATATAAGTAACATAGGCAGCTACCGTGTGTATGGGCACTTAAAAGATGCTAATGAATCAAAAAAAGGGATCTCACTCGCTCCTAACGACACAACTAAGCAAAATTCTTTAGGTTTTAGAGCTGACTTTACCCCTAATGATGAGTGGTCTGCGCTACTTCAGGGTGATGTAACTCATTCCACACTTGGCCAAAACTACCGAGGTGTTGTCGATGAAACCAACGAAAACATTTCATTTTCAGATGATTTAAAGCGAACAGACTCGCGCATAATGGCGCGCCTTGAAAACAGAATGTCGCCAGATGCCAATCAAATGCTACAAATTTCTTGGCTTAAACAAAATGGCTCTCAAAATTATATTAAAGAAGACTTTGAATCGATAGATATTGATTATCAAATGAACTTTATATATCAATCTCTACAGTTAGATTGGGGGTTGAACTACCGATACAATTCTATATCTTTCGCAGAAAGTGTATTTTTAGATAGCGATAAAAACTTTGATAGCCTCAAACAATATGGTGCACTTGTTCAAGCTCAATATAATGTGACTCCTGACACTCTCGACTTTATTATCGGTACTAAGCTTGATCATAACGATTTAACTGGCTGGGGAAATCAACCATCAGCAAGACTTATATACAAACCAGTAGATAACCATCTTACTTGGGGCGCAATATCGCGAAGTGTGCGTACACCAACATTAATTGAGTTTAACGATAATTTTAAAGTTAATGGTACAGAAATTAAAGATCTTACCGGTTTAAGTTCAGGCTTTGACCAAATAGACGACTACCGAATTGCAACCTACCTAAATGGTAATGACAAAGTTAAATCAGAAAACTATCTATCTTATGAATTAGGCTACCGTTTTACTGCTAACGATTGGTCATTAGATCTTTCTACTTATTATACCGATGCTAAAAACGTAGCGGTTATTGATATGAATACGCATGCTGAACAATTCACTCCTATACTTGATTTATTTCTAGCAGGGAGAATTCCAGAAGTATTTCAAGCACTAACAATGACTCGTATAGATTTAGACTTTGCATCTGTAGCAAACACAACCACTAAAGGGTTCGACTTAGTAATATCATGGCAACCAATTGATAATCTCAATACTGAGTTTGGTTACAGTTACACCGACTATAACTACGATTTACCTCCTAGAGTAGAGCCCGCTATCGGGTATGACTCTAAAAACAGGCAGTTATTTGCAAAAGCCGATTATACATTCTCAACTGACCATAACGTATTTGCGACATTACGAGCAGTAAACTCAAATGCATATAATACTGATAATTACACAACGTTAGATGTTAGTTGGAATTGGCAGGCTACTCCTGTGTGGTCTACTGCAGTTTCGGGTAAAAACCTATTTTCAGGTTCACATATTGAGTACAGTAATACGCGCGAAACCTATACATTACCAAACTATATTGATGAATGTATTACGTTTACAATTTCAGCAAATTTCTAAGCTAATTAGATGATTAAATTAAGAAGTCTAATTCACAGAAGCTTGATAGCCTTGGTACTTTTAAGTACCAGCGTTGACGCTGTTGAAAAAGAATACATGCTAAAAGCAGGCTTCTTGTATAACTTTGCACGTTTTGGACACTGGGATTCTCATTTAGAACCCCTTGATCAATTTACTATTTGTAGCCCTGATAAATACTTTATTGATGTGGCTAACACCGCTCTAAAAAATCGCACTATAAAAAAATTACCTTTACATAATAAATTAGTCACTATTGATGAAGTCACTACATCTGCGTGTAACATGCTATTTATCACCTCAGATACATTTGCTCAGTGGCAAAACATAACTCCTTTAGATCTAAAAAATATTATGGTCATTGGTGAAACAGACTCATTTATTGAAAATGGCGGCCATATCAGATTCTTTCTTTCCAGTGGTAAAATTCGCTTTGAAATTGCACCACAACAGCTTAAAGATGCAGGCATTACTATGAGTTCAAAAGTACTACGACTTGCACGCGTTGTAGATAGGTAATGCAATGAAAAAACTATTTGCATTAAATACAATGAGCAAAAAATTATTATTCATCTTAATGAGTGTCGCACTTGTATCAACCGCTACAGTAACCATTGTATTTAGTGCTTATGAAATCACCAGCGCTCAAGAAGAACAAATAGAAAGCCTGGGGTCGCTGTCTAAAATGCTTTCACCCAATATAACTACTGCACTTATGTTTAATGACATAGATGCAGTACAAGAGCTTATAGACCCAATACTTATACGCTCAGATGTTATTAGTATAATGGTAACGAGTATGACTGGTGAACAACTTGTTATTGCTCAAGCCGAAAATGAAGAAATAGAACAAAGCATTGAGGTTAATACCCCCCTTCAGCTCGATATGCATGATTATGGCGTATTAAAAATACGCGCTAACAACAGTTACATTCAAGATAGAATCACTTTTTACTTTAAATTTATAATGATTTTGATGGTCTTTACCTTTGCTATCAGCCTCATTTTATCCCTTTTGCTAAGGCGCCGCTTTTTAAACCCTATTTTATATTTAGCACAAACAGCAAATAAAATAACAACGTCACATGATTATAGCTTACGCGCTAAACAACTATCACAAGATGAAGTAGGACAATTAACCTCTTGTTTTAACGATATGCTATACAACATTGAGCAAAGAGAAAGTTCATTAGAAAACCAAGTTAGGCTTCGTACTAATGAACTTGAAAATGCAAATATTCAGTTGCAACAATATGCTTACCAAGACGGGTTAACCGATTTACCAAATAGACGGTATTTTTACGAGAAACTACAAAGCTTAATAAGTGTTGAAGGAATGAAATTCGCACTTATATTTATAGATTTAGATGGTTTTAAAGAAGTAAACGACAGCCTTGGGCATGACTACGGTGATTTATTATTACACCAGGTAGCAACGAGGCTGCAAAGCTGTATAACAACAAAAGATACAGTAGCACGCTTAGGTGGAGACGAATTTACATTAATTTTAGAGGGTGTAAATAGCCCAGATGAAGCATCAAAAATTGCCGAAGCTGTAAAAAGTAGTTTAATGCAGAGCATTAAAATAAAAAAAGAAACAGTCTATGTTACCGCAAGCATAGGTTTAACGTTTTTCCCTGCTGATGGTTTAACAGTAGAAGAGCTCGTTAGACGTGCTGATCAAGCGATGTATTTATCTAAAAATAAAGGGCGGAATCGCTATGAGTTTTTCTCCTATGCTATCGAAGAAAAAGCCACAGAAAAGCGTCGCCTGATAGAAGAGATACGCACTGCAATTGTTAAAAACCAATTTGAATTATATTACCAACCTATATTTTCAATTGATGGGAAATCAGTACCAAAAGCTGAAGCCCTTATTCGTTGGAACCACCCTGAACGAGGCCTAATAGGCCCCAATGAATTTATACCTGTCGCTGAAAAAAACGGATTAATAAACGACATCGGCCAATGGGTAAAATCTCAAGCAATTCAAGATACCGTCAAATTCAATGTTTTAAGTGAAAAGACAATTCAAGTCAGTGTAAATACATCACCTCTTGAAATTGACCGCGCTGGTTGCTGGGTGGATGAATGGATTGTTGCAAGTAAAAAGTACCAACTACCCGCCAACACTATTTTAATTGAAGTCACTGAAAATACCTTAATGGATCCAGATTCGTCAATACAGCGACAATTAAAACGCTTAAGCACTATTAATATAGACATAGCGATTGACGACTTTGGTGTTGGTTATTCTTCTTTGGCGTATTTACAGCGCTTAGATATAGACATTTTAAAAATAGATCGCTCATTTATAAGCGATATTGAATCAAACGATAATAGTATTGCTCTCGTTAAGGCTATTATCACTATGGCTCACAACCTAGATGTAATGGTGGTAGCGGAAGGTGTTGAAACACAAAAACAGTATGACCTATTAAAGCTGCTTGCTTGCGATTATATTCAAGGCTACATTTTTTCAAAGGCAATTACTAAACAAGAGTTTATGAAAAAGTATATAAAACAAAAAGAAGTGATCTAATTTATGTCTATCGTGCTAGATTTTAGCAAGCCAACACAGAACACTTCTTTACTCTTGCGTTAAAAATTCATGTATTTAAAGCTTAATCCCAAGCTATAACCAGCGAGGGACTAGTTGTTTATACTCTTTATATTGTGTAGAAAAACGATGAGCTAAATGAGCCTCCTCAACTAACGTTTGTCGATATATAGCTGTAAAACCTATAACTAAACAGATCAAACTAAATATACTAGGTAAGGCTAAAAAGAAACCCACCTGTGCAGCTACAACACCTAAATACATCGGATTCCTAGAGTATTCATATAATCCTGATGTTTTAAGCTCATGTGGTCCCTTAGGATCAATTCCTGAACGCCAAAGTGCTGCCATATGAAAATGTACAAACATCGTCAAAATAAAACCTGCACTCAATAAAATATCGCCAAATAATACACCTGGCCAGCCATTGAGAATTGGGAATAGCCCAAGGTAGCTATCTAACTCAGGTACAAACACTCTAATTACACATATAAACCAAATAGCAGCTCTGAAAAACTTAAAAACCATATGGTTCCACCAACTAGTACAAAACTTATCTCCGGGATAAATAACGCCTGATGGTGTGTCTCGATTTTTATAAATAATTCTAAATGTATAAAAGCCCGCAACAAAAGTATAAAAAATAGCTAAGTAAATACGTGTAAATTCAACTAGCGAAGTAGAGTCATCTAAAAATGTTTCATAGGGCATCTAGTTACAGCTCACAATCATTATTGGTAGTAATTTTAAAACAACTAACTCAATAAATTTTAGTTATAAGGTCATGAAATTATATTAGTATTCATTGCCTTCATAAACAAGTTAAGTCAGAGGTTTGTTAACGAGTAATCATTAACTAATACCATTAATTTAAAATAACTTTGATTTATGAGGATCTCATACTTTTTATATAATACCAATCTGCTTATAT
>NZ_WTKT01000086.1:0-204 GCF_011378685.1 Pseudoalteromonas sp. C8 | reverse complement strand
AGCCGTCGTTTTATTAAGACCAAAAGAGAAGTTATGGCTTGGGCCATGTAAGCCACTTGTATTAAGGTGTAACTCGATTTTTTTGTCTTGCTTTGCTAACTGTTTAACGATACTTAAGGTGTTATCTGTTGAGCCGTCATCAACAACAATAAAACGGGATATGAGCTTTTGATAACCAATACATTGTTGAATGGATTGTATTTG
>NZ_WTKT01000085.1:0-346 GCF_011378685.1 Pseudoalteromonas sp. C8 | reverse complement strand
TGAGTACGTATCTACTTAGTTAGTTTACTAACTAATAGGTGCACGAAAAACGATTGTTTTTCATATGTAAAATATGAGTCACAAGCGTCTTGGAAACAACATACGATATCTAACGTGTTTAGACACTGTTTAGGTGTTGTATGGTTAAGTGAATAAGCGTGCACGGTGGATGCCTAGGCAATTAGAGGCGATGAAGGACGTGGTAATCTGCGATAAGTCCAGGGGAGTTGATAACAAGCGTTATATCCTGGAATCTCCGAATGGGGCAACCCGGCACTTAGTGTCATCGGCTAGTGAATACATAGCTAGTCGAAGCAAACGAGGGGAACTGAAACATCTAAGTACC
>NZ_WTKT01000084.1:0-218 GCF_011378685.1 Pseudoalteromonas sp. C8 | reverse complement strand
TTTTTAATGTGGCTCCTCTTGCTGGGCTTGAACCAGCGACACACGCTATACCTTCAAAAGAGGACAGTCCGTTGCTCTACCAACTGAGCTAAAGAAGAATTGTTCTTTTTGCTAATGTATCAGGGAGATCATAAATTTTAGGCAAAAAAAATCCTGAACAATAATGTTCAGGATTTTTAATGTGGCTCCTCTTGCTGGGCTTGAACCAGCGACACACG
>NZ_WTKT01000083.1:0-221 GCF_011378685.1 Pseudoalteromonas sp. C8 | reverse complement strand
GGCCGCGAGCACTCCACTAATCATAAATGCGAGCCCAAGTATAACCTGCCACAATGTGACACCGCTAGATAACTCTACACCATCGACAATAGTAACTTGTTGCCAAAGTACAATGTCTTCAACAATGCCTAATGCGGGTAAAATGGGTTTCCAGACAAACCACAAGCAAACCATAAACAGTAATCTGGTGACCCAGAGTATAATTGCTCTGCTTTGACGAA
>NZ_WTKT01000082.1:0-304 GCF_011378685.1 Pseudoalteromonas sp. C8 | reverse complement strand
AGAACTAATTGTTTAGCTGCCTGTGTAAGTGCATATTCACCAATGTTGATGATTAAGTCTGATTCCTCTGCGATAGGGATAAACTCAATGGGAGAGATGAGTCCTTCTTTAGGATGATGCCAACGCATTAAAGCTTCAAAGCCTAATAAATCACCTTGATGAGTCACTTTTGGTTGGTACATTAAACTAAATTGATGTTCTGAATTAATACCTAGCAACATTTCTTGCTCGTAATTAAAGTCTCTTTGTACTTTATCGGCCATATCAATTTCAAATAATTGATAATTATCACGTCCACGTTGTT
>NZ_WTKT01000081.1:0-287 GCF_011378685.1 Pseudoalteromonas sp. C8 | reverse complement strand
GCCTGCGCTATGCACAGTCGCATTACCATCAATAATGAATTGCACAACCGTTAGCGGATCGCCTTCAATATCTGTGTCGTTACCTAATACATTGCCTGTTGAAGGTATATCTTCCGTTACGATAACCGGTCCGTCATCATTCGCGATAGGCGCAGCATTTACTTCTATAATAATAGAATCTGAATCACTTAGTCCTTGTTCTGACGTTGCTGATATTGTGATTGTTTGATCTTCTGAAATAGCTGCAGCGGTTGTATCATAAGTCACTTGCTGTGCAATTTTACTCA
>NZ_WTKT01000080.1:0-258 GCF_011378685.1 Pseudoalteromonas sp. C8 | reverse complement strand
ATTATTATCGTTATGTTAGTGATATTTTGTTAAAAATGTTAACGCATATTAACATTGCCCTGTGTAAGGTATTTTAGCTGTGATAGTTTGACCATTCTCTCCAGGAAAGTTTGTGAACATTGCTTCTAATAATTCATTGAATACACCTGCAACCACATCACATTCACCAATACTTTTAACCCTAGATTCATAAACTTTTTTTACTTCTTTCTTGTCATTTGTATTTCTTAATTCGTCAGTTTCTACAATATCAAGTGC
>NZ_WTKT01000079.1:0-334 GCF_011378685.1 Pseudoalteromonas sp. C8 | reverse complement strand
TTACTTTTTGCAATTACATTAAACATTTTAGCTAGTCCGGCTTTATGATTGACCATTTGAATAATCAAGTCACTTGAGTATTCATATTGGTTCATAAAGTTCATATCCCATTCGACAGCAATATATTTATCAAGTTCATTCTCAAAACCAATTACATTGTGACAGCTTTTAATATGCACCACTAAGCCTTTACCTGTACTGGTATGAGCCACAATTTGATCACCGGGTAATGGCTTACAACAGTTTGCATAAGAAAGCATAATATCTTCTGCTCCCTTGATAGCACTCTGTCGTATTTGTTGTTTTTGATGTGATTCAGTTAACTCACCAGCTT
>NZ_WTKT01000078.1:0-226 GCF_011378685.1 Pseudoalteromonas sp. C8 | reverse complement strand
GGTAGAATTTCAGGTGTAGCGGTGAAATGCGTAGAGATCTGAAGGAATACCAGTGGCGAAGGCGGCCACCTGGACAAAGACTGACGCTGAGGCGCGAAGGCGTGGGGAGCAAACGGGATTAGATACCCCGGTAGTCCACGCAGTAAACGATGTCTATTAGAATTTTGTGGCTATATGCCGTGGGATTCAAAGCTAACGCATTAAATAGACCGCCTGGGGAGTACGG
>NZ_WTKT01000077.1:0-397 GCF_011378685.1 Pseudoalteromonas sp. C8 | reverse complement strand
CCTCACCTTCGGTTAAGTCAGGTAAAGTATCGGCCGCTAAGCTCCAGGTACCATCTTCGTTATTGATTGCATCGTAAGTGACGTCATTAACAGTCACTGCCACACTCGCCGTTACATCATCAATGCTACCCGTGAGTGCTGGTGAAACTTCATTCGTGGTCAATGAATCTACACTGACATTTAACCCCGTGATATCAACTTCAATACTACCTGTTGCCGTGCTGCTGTTGCCCGCTGCATCCGAAGCGGTCACGGTAATCACCGTGTCGCCTTCAATTAAATCTGGGAGGGTGTTATCCGCTAATGTCCATGTACCATCGGTATTGTTGGTCGCCGTGTATTCTTCACCGTCTACGGTGACTTGGACAACCACGTTCGCAGTTGGATCGTCAATGGT